>JBIOID010000125.1:0-5914 GCA_044449585.1 Candidatus Limnocylindrales bacterium | reverse complement strand
GTCCGAGTCGTAGCCCATCTGGGTCGGCAGGTCGAAGGCCACCGACAGGCCCGTCTGGCCCTGTTCCAGCAGGTACCGGAAGCGCCGGTTGGTGTCGGCCGCGGTGGAGAAGCCCGCGTACTGGCGCATCGTCCACAGGCGCCCGCGGTACATCGTGGGCTGGACGCCGCGGGTGAAAGGGAAGGTGCCCGGCCGGCCCAGGTCGCGGTCCTCGTCCAGGTCGCGCGTGTCGGCCGGCGTGTACAGGTCACCGATGGGCAGGTCGCTGGTCGTCCGGAAGTCGTCCTGGCGCTCCGCGTGCTCGCCGATCGCCCTGGCTCGAACGGTGCGGCGCCAGGCGTCGCGACCCGGGTCGTCGCTGCTCATGCCAGTACCACCAGCACGTCACCGCGCTCGACCAGCTGGCCGGCGGTGACCGCGACGCGCTCGATGCGACCCGCCTGATGCGCGCGGATCTCGTTCTCCATCTTCATCGCCTCGACCACGAGCAGTCGTTGGCCGAGCTCGACCACGTCGCCCGGCTGGACCCTGATACTGACCACCCGACCGGGGATCTGGGCGTGGACGACCAGGCGCGCGGCTGCACCACCCACCCGCCCGTCGTGACCGGCGCGCTCGCGCAGGGCCGCCCGAGCCGCATCCTCGACCAGGACCTCGAAGCGCCAGCCGCCGACCGTCACCTCGAAGGTCGACCGACCAGCGGCCCGGTCCACGGCCCGGCCCGGAAGGACCTGCACGAATGGTCGGCCCGGCCCGGCCCCCGGACCGGCCATGGCGGCCGCCGCCTGGGCGGGGGTCCGCTCGATCACGAGCGGGGCAACGCCGACCAGCGAGGCGCGCAGCGGGCGCTCACCCGGGTCGCTCGGGAGCGGTGGGCGCCCGGTCATGGGGGCCACGTCGAGACCGCCTCGCGGCGGGCGGCCCGCGTCCAGGGTTCGTCGTCGCCCGGCGCGAGGTCGAGCGGCTCGAACGCCGATCGCGCCTCGACCGGCGGCGCGCCCGGGGCCGGCGGGGCGGTCGCCATCGCCGGCACGCGCGGCTCCAGAGCGGCCCGGTCCAGGCCCGCCAGGAGCGCGAAACCGGCCGCCTCGTGCCGCCGGGCAGGGCCATCCCACCGGCTGGCCACGAAGTCGATGTCGACGCCCCCCGTCCGGAAGTCCGGCTGGGCCGCGAGCCAGCGGTGGAAGGGCAAGGTCGTCTGGAGGCCCCCGATCTCGAACTCGTCGAGTGCCCGGGCCAGGCGGGCGACCGCGGTCGGTCGATCCGCCGCCACCACCAGCAGCTTGGCCAGGAGCGGGTCGTAGTCGGCCGGGACGACGGTACCGGCCTCGACCCAGCCATCGAGCCGTACGCCCGGCCCGGCCGGCGTGCGCCAGGCCGTGAGACGGCCCGGCTGGGGGGCGAAGTCGGCGCCCGGGTCCTCCGCCGACAGGCGCACCTCGATGGCATGGCGGTCGGGCGTGGCGGCGCGCGCCGCCGCGTCGAGCACCTGGCTCGACAGGGGCTGGCCGGCCGCGATGCGCAGCTGCTCGTGGACCAGGTCGAGACCGCTCACCAGCTCCGTCACGCCGTGTTCCACCTGGAGGCGCGCGTTGACCTCCAGGAACCAGATCGCTCCGTCCGCCTCGCGCAGGAACTCGCAGGTGGCCGCGTTGCGCAGGCCCATCGCCTCGGCGATCCGGGTGGCAAGGTAGCCGAGCTGCATCCGCTCATCCCGTGTCAGGCCGGGCGCGGGCGACTCCTCGACCAGCTTCTGGTGGCGTCGCTGGACCGAGCAGTCGCGCTCGCCCAGGGCCACCACCCGGCCCTGATCGTCGCCCAGCAGCTGGACCTCGATGTGGCGGGCGGCGGGGATCAGGCGCTCCAGGTAGACCGCCCCATCGCCGAAGGCGGCCTCCGACTCGCGGGCGGCCGCAGCCAGCGCGTCCGGCAGGTCGGCGGCCCGGTCCACGCGGCGCATGCCGCGGCCCCCGCCACCTGCGGCCGCCTTGACGAGCATGGGCCAGCCGACGTCGTCCGCGGCGGCCAGCAACGCCGCCCGCTCGGCCGGCGAGCCGAAGCGCGCCGGTTCCAGCGTCCCCGGCACGACGGGCACGCTGGCGGCACGCGCGGTCCGGCGCGCGGCCAGCTTGTCGCCGAGGCCGGCCAGGGTGACCGGCGACGGGCCGACGAAGACCAGGCCGGCGTCGGCGCACGCCTCGGCGAACACGGCCCGCTCGGACAGGAACCCGTAGCCGGGATGGACGGCCTGGGCGCCGCTGGCCAGCGCCGCCTCGATAAGACGGTCGATGCGCAGGTAGCTCGCGGCGGCCGGCGCCGGGCCGAGCCGGACGGCCTGGTCGGCGGCCCGTACGTGGGGCGCCGCCGCGTCCGCGTCGCTGTACACGGCGACGGTCTCGAGGCCGAGCTCGCGACAGGCACGGATCACGCGCAGGGCGATCTCGCCCCGATTGGCGATCAACACCCGTCGGAAGGCGACCGTCACGGGGCGACCACCATCGCGCCGCGAGCCCGGGCCACGGCTTGATCGCGCCAAGCGGGGCGCGTCACGCCGCGCATCACCGACTCCCTGGAACGTCCGGCCGTGGCCGCCGTGAGCCGCATCGTGCCTCCCTGCTGCGGCTCCTCGTCCGCGCGGCCAGTCTAGCGAGCCTACGATAGCCCCATGGAAGATCGTTCGGCCCTCCCCTCCCGGCACGGCCCGTGGGTGCGGCGACGCCGCACCGTCGCCTATCGCAACGACTGGTTGCTGGTGTGGCACGACGAAGTCATCCGGCCCGATGGTCAGCCGGGCATCTATGGTGTGGTGCACCCATACGCGACGGCGGTCGGCGTGGTGGCCGTGGACACGGACGGTCGGATCCTGCTCGTCGGCCAGTACCGCTACACGCTCGATCGGTTCTCCTGGGAGATCCCCGAAGGCGGCACGCGGCCGGACGAGGCGCCCCTCCTTGGCGCGCAGCGCGAGCTGGCAGAGGAGACGGGTTACCGGGCGACGGTGTGGCGCGAGCTGGTCGCGGTGCACACCTCGAATTCGCTGATGGACGAGGCCGGGACGCTCTTCCTGGCCACCGGCCTGGTGGCGGGTGCCGCCGAGCCGGACGCGACTGAGGAGCTCGACCTGCGTTGGATCGACCTGGCCGGCGCGCTCGCGATGGTCGAGCAGGGCGAGATCACCGACGCCCTCACGCTCATCGGCCTGCAACAGCTGGCCCTGGAGCGGATGGCCAGGGCCGGCCGCGCGGCAGACGATCAGGACCTCTGATGGCCGTCGGTGTCTTTGCGCAAAGACACCCCGTCGGCCGGCACAACGCCTCTAGCGGGATGTTGCCGTCTACAGCGGGATGTTGCCGTGCTTGCGCGGCGGATTGCGATCCCGCTTTGTGGCCAGCAGCGCGAACGCCGCGGCGACGCGAGGCCGCGTCGTCGACGGCACGATGACGTCGTCGATGTAGCCGCGTGAGGCGGCGATCCACGGGTTGGCGAAGCGTTCACGATATTCGGCCGTGAGGCGGCGCCGGAGAGCCGGCGCATCGTCGGCGTCGGCGAGTCGGTCGCGATGCAGGATGTTGACGGCGCCCTCTGCCCCCATGACCGCGATCTCGGCCGTCGGCCAGGCGAGGTTGATGTCGCCCCGGATGTGCTTGCTGCTCATGACGTCGTAGGCGCCGCCATACGCCTTGCGGGTGATGACCGTCACCTTGGGCACGGTCGCCTCGCAGTAGGCGTACAGCAGTTTGGCCCCGTGGCGGATGATGCCGCCATGCTCCTGCGCGACGCCGGGCAGGAACCCGGGCACATCCTCGAGCGTCAGCAGCGGTACGTTGAAGGCGTCGCACATGCGCACGAACCGGGCGGCCTTGTCCGACGCGTCGATGTCCAGCGCGCCGGCCAGCACCGCCGGCTGCTGGGCCACGACGCCGATGCTGCGGCCCGCCACGCGCGCGAAGCCGATGAGGATGTTGGCCGCGAAGGCCGGCTGCAGCTCCAGGAATTCGCCATCGTCGACGATCCGGTTGATGATCTCGTGCATGTCGTAGGGCTGGCTGGCGTCATCGGGCACGACGCTGTCCAGGGCGGGATCGCTCCGGTCAGCCGGATCCTGGCTGACGCGGCGCGGCGCCTCGCCCAGGTTGTTCTGCGGCAGGAAGCCGAGCAACGCCCGGGTGGTGGTCAGTGCGGTCGCCTCGTCCGGCATCGCGAGATGGGCCACACCGCTGATCGCCGAGTGGGTCTGGGCGCCGCCCAGACGCTCGAAGTCCACCTCCTCGTGGGTCACCGCCTTCACCACGTCGGGACCCGTGACGAACATGTAACTGGTGCCTTCGACCATCACGATCAGGTCGGTGATGGCCGGTGAGTAGACGGCCCCGCCGGCACACGGACCGAGGATCACCGACAGTTGCGGGATCACCCCCGACGCCAGCGTGTTGCGCAGGAAGATCTCGGCGTATGCGCCGAGCGATACGACCCCTTCCTGGATGCGCGCGCCACCCGAATCGTTGAGGCCGATGATCGGGGCGCCCACCTTCATGGCCAGGTCCATGACCTTGCAGATCTTCTCGGCGTGCGCCTCGGACAGCGAACCGCCGAAGACCGTGAAGTCCTGGCTGAAGACGAACACCGGTCGACCGTCGATGGTGCCGTGTCCGGTGACGACGCCATCGGTCAAGAAGCGCTCCCCTGCCCCGTCGCCCTCCGGGGCGCGCCCGGTCACGAAGGCGTCCAGTTCGATGAAGGAATCGGCGTCGAGCAGCAGCTCGAGGCGCTCGCGTGCTGTCAACTTGCCACGCGCGTGTTGCGCCGCGACCCGCTCCGGCCCACCGCCGGCGCGCGACGCCTCCCGCATCTCGCGCAGCCTGGCAAGGCGATCACGTTGGCTCGGCACAGGCACCTCCAGCGGTCGCGATCCCCGTGGATCCGGTCATCCATCGTAGCGGCGGCCCATCAGGATATCCACAAGCGTGGTGAACAACTCGCCCTGGTTGTGGATAACTCCCTGTCGGCCGCTGGCGCCAGTGGAGTAGATTCACCAGTCCACACAGCGCAAAGAGGTGACGCACCGGTGGCCGATGTGATCGCGATCGCGAACCAGAAGGGGGGCGTGGGCAAGACCACCACGGCCATCAACCTTGCCGGCGCGCTGGCCGAGCAGGGCTACCGGCTGCTGTGCGTCGACATGGACGCCCAGGCGAACCTGACCGTGGGGCTGGGCATCAACCTGGGCACGGTCGAGCGATCGATGGCCGACGTGTTGGCTGACTCCCGCGCGACCATGGATGAGATCGTCCTCCCGACGCAGACACCGGGCATCGATGTCGCGCCGTCGACGCTCGAACTGGCGTCGACGGAGGTCGAGTTGTTCACGGCCATCGGACGCGAGCAGGCGCTGCGCGAGGCGCTCAGCGGCTGGGCCCACAACCAGTACGACTACGTGCTCATCGACTGCCCGCCGACGCTGGGGCTGCTGACCATCAACGGCCTGGTGGCGGCCGACAGCGTGATCATCCCGGTGCAGACCCAGTACTACGCGCTGAAGGGTCTCACCGCGCTGCTCAAGGTGATCAACCAGATCCGGGCCAAAGGCCTCAATCGCGACCTGCGCGTGCTGGGCCTGTTGCCGACCTTCTACGACGGGCGGACCATCCTCGGGCGCGAGATGCTCGACGAACTGCGCGAGCTCGGTGACCATCACGTCTTCACCAGCATCATCCGCCAGACGGTGAAGCTGGGCGAAGCTCCCCTGACCGGCCGACCGGTGACGGCCTACGCCAGCTCATCGGAAGCAGCACGCTCGTTTCGCGAGCTTGCTCGGGAGGTGATCGACCTTGGCCAGGCCTGACTTCCGAGGTACCGCGGCACGGCGCCTCTCGGAGGAGCGCGAGCTCTCCCCGTCCATCATCAGCTTCCTCTC
>JBIOID010000124.1:0-5918 GCA_044449585.1 Candidatus Limnocylindrales bacterium | reverse complement strand
GGCAAGCGAGTCCAGGCAGCTCGGCGTGGATCCGCCCGACCGCCGGCACGCTCAGCCGAGCGTCGCGAAGGGGGCGATCGGCCCGGTCTGGCCGTGCGGTGGCGCCTTCGACCTCCGCGGCACATGGATGGTTGGTGACTGAGAAGCGGATCGAGCCGCGTCCCATCGCGGCCGCCCGGGTTGCTGCGCACCAACAGGGTTGGTGCGCAGGGCGACGGGGCGAGGCCGGGTTGCTGCGCACCAACAGGCTTGGTGGCAAACGAGTCCAGGCAACTCGGCGTGGATCCGCCCGACCGCCGGCACGCTCAGCCGAGCGTCGCGAAGGGGCCGATCGGCCCGGTCTGGCCGTGCGGCGGCGCCGTCGACCTCCGTGGCACATGGATGGTTGGTGGCTGAGAAGCGGATCCTGCCGCGTCGCATCGCGGCCGGTCGAGTTGCTGCGCACCAACAGGGGTGGTGCGTGGTGCGCGGGCGTGCGTGCCCGAACCGCTGGCTCGGCCCGCCTCGCTACCCGGCCGCGCACGCGGCGTGACCGGCCCGACCTGGCCGTGCGACGGCGCCGTCGACCTCCGTGGCCCATGGATGGTTGGTGACTGAGAACCGGATCGCGCGGGGCGGCCTAGCTGGCCGGGGCGGCCTCGGGGGCGACCGTCATCGCGTCCTCGATGCGGCGCAGCGAGCGAACCGGCGACAGGAGCACGGCCAGGAAGACGAAGCAGCCCATGATGGCGCCCAGCCAGATCGTCTCGTGGACGCCGATGAGCGAGCCTAGGATGCCGCCCAGCGCCGAGCCGATGGGGATGGTGCCCCACACCAGGAAGCGCATCGTGGCGTTCATCCGACCCATCATCGCGTTGGGCGTGATGGCCTGACGAAGGCTGACCTGGTTGACGTTGTAGACGACCGAGCTCCAGCCGCCGATCGCGCCACTCACCGCGATGAAGACCGGCGCCAGCGAGCTCATGGGGGCCAGCGGCACGAGCAGCGCGGCGATGCCCCCGATGAAGATCGACGCGACGATGATGCGGCCCACGCCGACTCGGGCGGCGAGCGGGGTGGCGGTGAAGCCGCCGAGCAGAGCGCCCAGGGCGCCGAAGAAGCCGATCAGGCCGATGACGCCGGGCGAGATGCCCAGGTAGCGCACCTCGTACAGCAGCAGCAGCGTGAACATGATGTTGCCGAAGAGGTTGGCCGTGCCGGTGCACAGGGCGATGTTGGCCAGGTAGCGGTGCCCGGTCACGTAACGCAAGCCTTCGCCGATCTCGGCCCCGAAGGCCCGCAGGCGCTCGACGGGCGACCCACCTGACGCCCGGGCGGCGGGCGCCGCCTCCTGGCGCTGGATGCGCGAGACGAAGAAGGCCGACCAGAGGTAGCTCACGGCGTCGATGAAGATGGTCACCGGGGCTGCCACCAGCTGGACCAGGGCGCCGGCCAGCGGCTGCCCGGCGACCTGGGCGCTCGAGGCGCTGATCTGGAGCTTGGCGTTGCCTTCGATCAGCTCGTCGTCGGCCACGATGGCCGGCAGGTACGACTGGTAGGCGCCATCGAAGAAGACCGTCAGCAGCCCGACGAGGAAGCCGACCACGTACAGCTGCCAGATGGTCAGGACGCCGAAGACAAAGGCCACCGGGACAGTGCTCAGGACCACCGCCCGCCCCAGGTCGCCCCCGATCAGGATGGGCCTGCGCAGCAGGCGGTCGATCCACGCGCCGGCCGGCAGCGTGAAGAGCAGGAAGGGCAGGAACTCGACCGTCGCCAGCGCGCCCACCTGGGCGGCCGAGGCGTCCAGGAAGACGATGGCCGTGTAGGGCACCGCGAAGGCGCTGATCTGGGTGCCGAACTGGCTGACCGTGTCCGCGATCCACAGGCGCCGGAAGTCGACCTGGCGCAGGATGCCCAGCCGCCAGCGGTCCCGGCCGGGCGGCGGGCCCTCCGGTGGCGGCGATGGCTCTTCCAGGTCAGGGGCGCCGGCGTTGTCGGGCGAGGGCGAAAGCAACGTCAAGGCGCGAACCTCGAGTCAGGCGGCGGTCGCGATGAGCAGGCCGTCACCGACCGGCAGGATGGTCGCCCGCCAGCCGGCATCACCCAGCACGGCCGTGTTGAAGTCGCGCAGGGCAGCCGTGGAGCCGCCGTCCGGGGCCCCCGCGCGCGCCACCCGACCGCTCCACAGGACATTGTCGACCACGACCAGGCCACCCGGTCCGAGGCGCGGCCACAGGGCAGCCAGGTAGGCCGCGTACTCCTCCTTCAGGGCGTCGATGAACGCGAGATCGAACGGGCCACGGAGCGCCTCGTCGCCGGCCGCGAAGGCGGCCAGGGCGGGACGCGAGACGATCGTGATGCGCTCATCGGCCACGCCCGCCTCTCGCCACCAGGCGCGTGCCCGCCCGGTGCGGGCGCGGTCGGGATCGATGGTCACGATGGTGCCGTCGGCCGGCTGCGCCAGCGCCATCCAGAGCGTCGAGTAGCCATAGGCCGTACCCACCTCGACGATGCGCCGTCGACCATCGGCCAGCACGGCCAGCACCCGGCCGCTCGCGCGGTCCAGGATCGGGACGGGCGGCGACGGTTCCAGGGCGGCCGCTTCGATGGCCGCCAGGACGGGATGGATCGGCCGCCCGAGCGACTCGATGTAGGCGATGTCGACGGCATCGGGCGTGTAGCCGTCACGCTGCATGGGCGACCTCCTCCCGCGGGGTTCAGTGGCGGCCGAGCCAGCGGGCAAGACTCGGACCGCCAGGGGGGTGACCGGTCCGCTCGGCCCGCGCATCGATGCCGGCGAACGCCCGTTGTGCGTAGCGGACACCCAGCCAGCGCAGCGGTTCCGGCTCCCAGTCTCGCGCATGGTGCCCCACCAGGGGCAACTCGGTGAGACTGGACGTGCGGCCGGTGATGAGGTCCGCGAGCGCACGTCCGGCGATGTTCGTGGCGGCCACGCCGTGGCCGATGTAGCCGCGGGCGCTGGCCACGCCGGTCGCGGCGTCATGGGTGATGGCCGGCATCCAGTCGCGCGGCATGCCCAGCGGCCCGCCCCACGCGTGCGTGAACCGCACCTCGCGCAGGACCGGGAACCAGGCGCGCAGCATGGCCTGCAGCATCTCGTGGGTCGGCCCGTGGCGGTCGTAGCGGGGCTTGATGCGCGAACCCAGGTGGTACGGCGCGCCGCGGCCGCCGAAGAGGACCCGGCCGTCCTCCGTGCGCGACAGGTAGTCGATGCTCAGGCGATACGACGAGACGCACTGGCGGGCCTGCCAGCCGATGGCCGCCCACTGCCCCTCGGTGAGCGGCTCGGTGAGCACGATCAGCGAGTAGACGGGGATGAGCTGTCGGTGGAGGGGTCGCAGGCCGGTCAGATAGGCCTCGCCGGCCAGCACGATCGTGTCGGCGTGGACATCGCCGTGGGCGGTGTGCAGCACGGCGGGCGCGGGACCGGCCGAGTCCGACCCCCGACCGGCGAACCCGGTCACCGCGCTGCGTTCGAAGATGGTCGCGCCGCGGCTCTCGACGAGGCGGGCCAGGTTGCGCACCAGGCGGCCGGGATGGACGACCGCGCAGTCGGGTGTGGCCAGGCCGGCCACGGTCCCCTCGATGTCGACCAGGCTGCGCGCCGTCGGGCCGTCCAGCAGCTGGTAGCGCTCGCCGAACCCGAAGCGGACGTAGCTCTCGTAGCTGGCCTGGAGGTCGGGCAGCTGGTGCGGGCCACGCGCGACGTGCAGCGCCCCGCCGCGCACGTAGCCGCCGTCGAGGCCCTCGTCGCGACAGACCCGGCCGATCTCATCGACCGCCTCGTAGGTCGCCTGTTGCGTGGCCTTCGCCGCGACCGTGCCGAAGCGGTGGGCCAGCATCGAGAGGCTGATGTTCAGGTCGGGCGTGCACCAGCCGCCGTTGCGGCCCGACGCCCCGAACCCGGCGATGTCGCGCTCGACCAGCACGATGCGCAGCCCCGGTTCACGGCGCTGCAGCTCATACGCCGTCCACAGGCCGGTGTAGCCCGCGCCGAGGACGGCCACGTCCGCGCGCACGTCGCCGTCCAGGGGCGGGCGCGGCGTCAGGTCGTCGCCGCAGCTCTCCAGCCAGAAGCTGACCGCGCGATAGTCGGGCGGGCCGTCAGGCGTGGTGCCGGTCGGCGTCCCGTCGACCCTGGCGGCCGGTGCTCCCTTCACGCCGGCAGGACGGGCCCGGCCACCGGTCGCGCCAGCTCGGGGCCCTTGTTGCGCGGGCTGTTCACGGCCGTGGAGACCGGGTAGGCCTCCAGTTCGCCGGGCGGCGAGGCGTGCAGCAGCGAGCGCAGCAGGTCCGGGTCGTCGAACGTGGGGTCGAGCCAGCGGCCCCACGCCGTCGGCGGCAGGACCACCGGCATGCGGTCGTGCAGCAGGGCCATGGCCTCGTTGGCCGCCGTCGTGATGATCGTGCACGAATGGAGCCAGGCCTCGTTGGCCTCGTCCTTCCAGGCCGACCAGAGTCCCGCGAAGGCCAGGGGCGAGCCGTCCGGATGGTGGATCAGGTACGGCTGACGGGTCTGGTCGTCGATGCGCCGCCATTCATAGAAAGCATCGGCCGGGATGATGCAGCGGTGGTTGGCGAAGCTGCGCCGGAAGGCCGGGCTGCTGGCCACCGTCTCCGCCCGGGCGTTGATCAGTCGATTGCCGATCTTGACGTCCTTGGCCCACGACGGCACGAGGCCCCAGCGGTACTGCTCGACCACCCGGGCGCGGTCGGCACCGGGCCTGACGATGACCGTGACGTCCTGCGTGGGGGCCACGTTGAAATGGCCGCCGACGTCGTCCACCCGCCCGGTCGCACCGCGCGGCGCGGGCTGGGCCTCGAAGAGCTCGGCCAGCTCGGCGGTGGGGCGTTGCTGGGTGAAGCGGCCGCACATGACGCGATGGTGGCATACCGGCGTGCACGGCGGTGTCGCCTCGGCCACACTGCGCCGCGTGACCGCCTGGGCGCTCGAGCCTGACGTCCTCTTCCTCAACCACGGCTCGTTCGGCGCCTGCCCCCGCGCGGTCCTGGCGGCCCAGCAGGCATGGCGCGATCGGCTGGAGGCACAGCCGGTGCGCTTCCTGGCCCGTGACCTGGAGGCCGCGCTGGACGCGACGCGCGAGGCCCTGGGCGCCTTCGTGGGGGCCGATCCGGACGACCTCGCGTTCGTGCCCAACGCGACCCATGGTCTCAACACCGTACTGCGTTCGCTCCGTTTCGCGCCCGGCGACGAGCTGTTGGTGGACGATCACGCCTACAACGCGTCGGTCAATGCCCTGCGCGCCGCCGCGGACCGGGATGGGGCGCGGGTCGTCGTGGCGGCCGTGCCCTTCCCGACCACTGGTCCGGACCAGGCGGCATCGGCCATCCGCGACGCCGTCACGCCGCGTACCCGCCTGGCCCTGTTGAGCCACGTCTCCAGCTCGACGGCGTTGCTCTTCCCGATCGTCGCGCTGGCCGGGGACCTGGCCGAGCGCGGCATCGAGGTCCTGGTCGACGGCGCCCATGGCCCGGGCATGGTGCCGCTCGACCTGCGCGCCCTCGGGGAGGCCGGCGTCGCGTACTACACGGGCAACGGCCACAAGTGGCTGTGTGCCCCCAAGGGCAGCGGCTTCCTGTGGGTGCGGCGCGACCGCCAGCCGGCGATCCATCCCCTGGCCATCTCGCATGGCGCCAACTCACCGCGCCGGGATCGCAGCCGGTTCCGCCTGGAGTTCGATTGGACGGGCACGTCCGACCCCACGCCCTACCTCGCCATGGCCGCCGCCATCGAGGTCATGGGCGGTCTGCTGCCGGGCGGCTGGCCGGCCCTGATGGCGGCCAACCACGCCACAGTCCTGGCCGCGCGGCGGCTCATCCTGGACCGGCTGGGCGTCGCGGCGCCGGCGCCCGAGTCGATGCTCGGCTCGATGGCCGCCATCCTGCTGCCGGCG
>JBIOID010000123.1:0-5922 GCA_044449585.1 Candidatus Limnocylindrales bacterium | reverse complement strand
TCACGTTGCTCCTGCTGGCGGTGGCCGCGGGGCCCATCAGCCAGTTCACCAACGCCATCGTGGCGCAGGTGCCGGTCGGCTTCGACCAGGCCCTGGGCCTGGAACTGGTCGCCCTGGTCGTCGGGGCGGGCCTCCTGATGGGCGGCCTGGGGGCGTGGATCTCGGTGCGCAGCTACCTCATCCGCTGACGGCTGACCTGGCGGGCGACCAGCCCGGCCGATGGACGCCAGGCCCTCGCCAGGGGTCGATCCTGCACGACCGTGGGGCGCGACTAGACTGTGCCGCCGAACCACTCTGCGATCGCGCCGCAGTCCGCGGTCGATACCACCGCGCAGACCTGACCAGCCGTCCATCCCGAGGCCTCGCATGTCGCTGCTACTCCCGTCCGACCCACCCGTAGCCGAACCGTCCGACTCGGAGGTGCCGGGGGGCCTGTCGACGGCCCTGCCCGGGCCAGCGATCCCGAGACGCACCCGCCCGCCGCGCATCCGCGGCGCCCGTGTGGCCCTCGTGCTGACGCTGGTCATGGCCGGCTCGGCCCTGTTCGTTTCGGGTTACTCGCTGGGCCATCTGCAGGCCGGGACGCCGGGCACGGCGGCGGCCGACGAAGCCGCGTTCCAGGCCTTCTGGGACGCCTACCACGCGATCACCCAGGACTTCGTGGGCACACCGGTCGACCAGCGGACGCTGGTCGAGGGTGCGCTGTCGGGCATGTTCGCGACCCTCAAGGACCCGTACAGCCAGTACCTCGCGCCGACGGACCTGACCTCCACGCTTTCCAGCCTGTCCGGCCAGTTCTCCGGCATCGGCGCGGTCATGAACGCGCGCGCGCCCGACGGGACGGAGGGCTGCACGCCGCTCGGGCCGACCTGCGCCCTGGTCGTGCTGCGCACGATCCCCGGCGCGCCCGCCGAGTCGGCGGGCCTGCTCGCCAACGACGTGATCGTCGCCGTGGGCGGCCAGGTGGTGGCCGGCCAGACGATCGACACGGTCACGAACGAGGTGCGCGGCCCGCAGGACACGACGGTCGTCCTCAGGCTCGTGCGCGATGGCGGCGCCCCGTTCGACATGTCGATCACCCGCCAGGTGGTGGTCGAACCGGAGGTGGACAGCCGCCTCGTGGCCGGCGGCCAGGTCGGCTACATCCACCTTGCCCAGTTCAGCCCCACGTCGCCGGCCGAGTTCAAGCAGCAGCTCCAGGCACTGCTGGCACAGGGCGTCACCCACATCGCGTTCGACCTGCGCGGCGATCCGGGCGGGTTCGTCGACGCCGCCCAGTCCATCGCCAGTCAGTTCCTCGCCAGCGGACCGGCCTTCTGGGAGCAATTCGCCGATGGCCACCAGGTCGCCCAGCTGGCCCAGTCGGGTGGCGTGGCCACCGATCGGAAGATCCAGCTCGTGGTGCTCGTGGACAAGGGCTCGGCCAGTGCCAGCGAGATCGTGGCCGGAGCGCTGCAGGACACCGGACGCGGCAAGCTGGTCGGCCAGACGACCTTCGGCAAGGGCATCATCCAGGAATTCCAGACCATGACCGACGACATGGGCGGCTTTCGGCTGACCATCGCCAAGTGGCTCACGCCCGTGACCAAGACCTGGATCAACGGCAAGGGCCTCACGCCCGACATCGTCGTCACCCCACCGACCAACCCGCCGGCCGGCGACGACCCGGGCCTCGACGCGGCCGTCAAGGCGCTGCTGGGCAGCGCCGCTCCATCGAGCCTGGCCGGGGCCGATCGGCTCGGCTGAGACGCGACCCAGCGTCGGAGCGGCTCCGCGCGGCGTGGCGGCGTGGCGGCTCCCGCGTGGGGGCACCCGCGGGAGCCGGCGGCTGCGCGTGGGGCCGGCGCCCGGGGCGGGGGCTCTGCGTAGCCCGGCGGCTGCGCGTGGTCCGGCGCCTGCGCGTGGTCCGGCGGCTGCGCGTGGGCCACCGCCCGGCGCCTGGGCATGCGTCGTCGGTCAGTCTCCTGGCCGCTCGTAGACGCCGCGCTCCGCACCGCGGTTGTCGCACAGCGGCGCAGACGCTACGGCCGAGCGTCGACCGACAACGGCAGCCTTGGAACACGGCGCTCGCCATTCCGCTGGACGCTGGACGACAACGGCACCGACGCCCCACGCCCACCGCAACCGTTCCAGCTGGAACACGGCGCTCGCCATTCCGCTGGACGCTGGACGACAACGGCACCCACGCCGACCGCCTCGAACGCCTCGCTGCTCCGTGAGGCCCTGCCGCGCGCCCCTCGCGCGCGGCCCGTCGGTCGGTCCTTGCATCGTCTGCCACCTTCGGCTATCTTCACGGCAACGAAAGGAGGTGATGTGCAGTGATCGACCCTACGCCTAGCTGCACCACCTCGCGGGAGGCAACCGCCTAACCAACGACCCGCAGGTGGTCCAGCAACCGGATGCCGGCCCGACAACGGGCCGGCATTCGTGCGTCTGGAGGGCCGTTTCCCGGCCCGATGAAGGATCCATGACATGGCCGAGACCACGGTGGCGCTCAACCGCCGGGCCCATCACGAATACCTCATCGAGGACCGCTTCGAGGCCGGCCTGGTCCTGACCGGCACGGAGATCAAGAGCATCCGCGCCGGCAAGGTCAACCTGCGCGATGCCTACGCGCGCGTCGAGCACGGCGAGGCATGGCTGATCGGGGCCGACATCGCGCCATGGGTCAGCGGCAATCGCTGGAACCATGAGGCCAAACGGACGCGCAAGTTGCTGCTGCATCGACGCCAGATCGACGAGCTGATGGGCAAGGCCGCGGCGAAGGGCCTGACCATCGTGCCCCTGCGCCTCTACATCGACGGCCGCGGGCACGCCAAGATCGAGCTTGGCCTGGCGCGCGGCAAGCAGCTGCATGATCGGCGGCGGGCCATTGCCGAGCGTGACGCGCGGCGCGACCTGGACCGGCAACTGGCCGACATGGCCCGCGGCCGCTAGCGCCACGGCTCCGGCGAGCCCACGTCGCATCCACCTCAGGCGGCGGTCCCGCCGACGTCGAGCTCCCGGCCTGGGGGTCGCGCCGCGCCCAGCCCGCCCTTGCTCGAAGGGACGGGTGCGCGTAGAATCGATGGTCCGGACGCGAGAGCGACCGGCTACGGGGATGTGTGGTTTCGACAGGGCCGGATCCCCGGGGAACGCGAGCCGAGGTGCCGTCAGGCCTCGTTAAACAGGCGGCAAAACGAAGTAACTGGCAACCGCCAGCCTGCTCTCGCCCTCGCCGCTTAACGCGGTAAGGTGAGCGTGGAAGCAGCCTCCTCCCCGTGGGCTGTGGAAGCGTCACTCAGCGGGGATGCAGCTCCGGCCAGTGTGGCGTAACCGGAGACCAGGCCCGATCCAGGGACACGCGACTGGACCGCCCAGCAGACTGCCGATGGCCGTCTGGGTGGTCGACGACAAACCATCGGACACGCTCGTAGTGGTCTCCGGCTGAGGGTTCTGGACGGGGAGTTCGACCCTCCCCCATCTCCACCAGCACTCGTGCGAGCGGCGCTCCTCCTGCCCGGAGGGGCGCCGTTCCGATTCGGCCAGGCCCTCCTCGATGAGGCCGATCTCCACGAGATGGATCAGGCGGACCACTACGGCGACACGGGCAAGATGGAGACGCCGGCGCCCGAGCCCCGGCGCAGCCCGCTGGACCGACTCCTCCGCCGCTAGGGCGGCGGCGGACCCATCGGCTCGAAGCGCCAGTCGGCCACATCCCGCACCGGCTGGTAGCCGATGGCCTGGTAGATGTGGTTGGAGGTGGGGTTGGCCAGGTCGGTGAAGAGGAAGAGCGAGCGACAGCCCGCGTCCAGCTGGGCCTGGCTGACGGCCGCCACGAGGCTGCTGGCATACCCGCGTCCCCTATACTCCGGCGGCGTGTAGACCGGCCCGACGCGCGCGCCATGCGGCGTGCGCCCGCCGACCGCGGTCAGCGAGACGGGGCCCGTGTCCTCCCACAGGTAGGCCGCGCGCCCGCCGCCGGCCAGCATCCGGTCGGCCATGACCGCCATGTCCACCGGCTCGTCGCCCTCCAGCGCCTCGTCGTTGAAGGCCGTCAGCCAGGCCACGAGGAGGCTCCGGTCGGCGCTGGTGGCGAGGCGCCACGTGCCGGTCGCAGGTCGTGGCGGTCGGACCCGGTCGAGCCGGAAGATCCGTTCCGTGCGCGCCAGCCGCCGGCGCTGCCTCGATCGGCGGACCCATGACCGCGCGAAGGCCTCGGCCTCGACCGCCGGGCCAAGGACGCCGCGGATCGACGCATCTGGGCCGCGTTCGGCGAGATCGATGGCCACGTCCCGGGCGATGAGCGGCAGGGCCGCGCGATCGTCGATCTCGGACAGCACCAGGTTCCACGGCGGCGTCCGGAGGGCCACCGCGACGACCGTATCGTGACGCAGGACCGCGGCCAGGTACGGCGCCTCGCCGACCGTGCCCGGTGCGGACGATCGCAGGCCGCCGAGGATGCCCAGGGGCAGGTTGTGCTCGGCCTCGCGCGCGGCCAGGAAGTCCCCGGCCAGGGCCAGCAGGTCGTCGGCGTGGGCGACGCGGGCGAGCCGCAGCGCAGGCACGCTGTCGGAGCCTAGGCGTCCCGGTGCAGGACCACGACGCGGCGGTTGGGTTCCTCGCCGATCGATTGCGTCGCGATGCCTTCGCGTGCCTTGAGCGCGATGTGGATCCAGCGGCGCTCGAGGGGAGGCATGGGTTCCAGCTGGAGCATCTTGCCCGTCTCGAGCACATGGTCGGCGGCGCGGTTGGCCAGCTCCACGAGCTGGCGTTCACGGCGGCCGCGATAGTCCTCGACATCGACCAGGACCCGGGTCCACGCCCCGACTTCGCGCGACAGCATCAGGTTGAGCACGTGCTGGAGGGCTGAGAGGCGTTCACCCTTGCGCCCGATCAGGGCGCCCAGCGCCTCGCGCTCGTCACCTTCGCCGGTCACGTCCAGCTTGGAGGTCGCGCCCGTGACGATGTTGACCTGGACGTCATAGCCCATCAACGCCAGCAGTCGCTGCAGGATCGCCTGGCCGGCCGCCAGGGCTTCCGGGGAGGCCTCGGCGGCCTGGATCTCCTCGCGCTCGACCGTCCGCGACGCGCGGCTGGCGGCGACCTGCTCGGCCTCCGCTTCGGTCAGCGCCGCCGGGCGGTGGTCGGGCCGTGGGCGCTCCGCCCGGTCGGGCCGGTCGGAGCGGGGCGGCCGGTCGGATCGGGCACGACGAGGCGGCTGGGCGGTGGCGTCAGGCGGAGCCGACAAGGCGGCCGACTCGACGGCCGCCGGGGGGGTCGCCGACGCCGGGGCATCGCCCTCCACCGGACGGTCGCTCGTCGGGGGTCGATCGCTTCGCCCCGCCACCGGGGGTCGGGGCCCTCGGTCGGGTCGCCCGCCGCGGCTCCGGTCGTCCCGGCCGCGTTCCTGGGCGCCTTCCGGGCGTGGCTCGCGGGGCGGCAGCGGCGTGGCCGCGGCGGCTTCACGTCGCGGCGCGGCACCGCCCAGCGCCGAGCGCGGTGCGGCCACGATGCGGGCCGGCTCGGCGCCCATGCCCAGCACGCCTCGACTCCCCGGGGTCAGGATCTCGAAGTCGAGATCGTCCAGCCCGGCCACGCCGAAGGCTTCGCGCGCGGCCTTGAGCGCCTCTTCGACGCTCTTGCCGGTGAACTCCTGGTAATCACTCATCGTCTTCTCCCCCGTCGGCTGGTCCTCGCCCGTTTCTTGGTTGGTCGCACCGTCCCGCTCGCCGCCTCCTTGGGTTCACGTTGGCTGACGGGGGCTTCGCTTGGTCGCGGGCGGACCGGTGGCGCGCTGGTGATGCCGAAGCGCGGCGTATGACCCACGGCGAAGGCTGGCGTCCAACCGAAGAGCGGGAACAGCGAGCCCCAGCCCACGGTCAGATATTGCTGCACGATCGAGAAGATCGTGGTCACGATCCAGTACAGGAACAGGCCCGC
>JBIOID010000122.1:0-5923 GCA_044449585.1 Candidatus Limnocylindrales bacterium | reverse complement strand
GCGATGGCCAGATCCAGGTCGTCCACGGCAGTGACGCCGCCGAACCGTTTGGTGACGTGCTCGAAGGTCACGGGCGCCATGGCGCAGCCCTCACGCTCCACCCAGCGATCCGGCGCGGGCTCTTGCATCTGGTCGCCGCGAACGGCGCCTGGACGAGCCCCGTACGCGTGGATCGGTCCCGGGTGCCAGCATCGTAGCATCGGCCGCGGCGGCGTCGCGCGCCACCGCGGCGGTCAGGGCGAGCCGCACGGTGGTCGACGCGCCCGGCGCCAGGTGGATCGGCCAGCTGAAGACCAGGCAGCTGCCCTGGTGCATCCGCTCCGCGCCGGCTTCCGAGAGCGAGACCGTCTCGATCGAGGCCCATGCCACATCGGCCGCCGGCTGTGGTCGGCCCGTCACGACCAGACCGAGGTGGTCGTTGCCCAGCCGGACGGTGGTCGCCGCGTCACGCTGGCCCGTGCCGTCGAACGGCATGCGCGTACCGGGTTCGGGCTCGTACCACGCGGCCGGGTTGGCCCCGCCGCCCGATAGGTTCAGGGACCACTCCAGGCAGAGCCGCGCGTCCAGCGGCTCGGCCCCGACCGCGCTGACCGTCACGGCCACCGCGAGGCCGGGCCGTCGCCGTGACCGGTCGACGGTGACGGTCTTGTCGACGCGCACCGGGACCGCGCCGACCGGGCCGTCGAACCGCCCGCAGCGCGTGACCGCGACGCCCGTCGGACGAAGGACCGCCACGTCGTAGGCCCCGGTCGCCAGGCCACCCGGGTCGGCATCGCCGCCGGCCGCCACGTTCATCGCGAGTGTGTCAAGGGGCACCAGGCGCACGAGGGCCGACCGTCGCTCGTAGGCATCGTAGATGAGCCAGTGGCGCAGGTCGCCCTGGCCGGCGATCAGCCGCTCATGGGGCGAGATCGCTCCGGACCGCTCCTCCGGGCCGTCGCTCGCCGGCGGCCCGCCCAGCAGGTGCCGGTGATACGCCTCCGGGCGGCGGCGCAGGACGGCCGTCAAGGCGTGGCGCGCGGCGCGCACGTCCCAGGTCCCGATGCCGGCCCCCTCGTCCGGCTTGAGCGTGACGACCTGGCCGGGCGTGCCCAGGCGCACCTCCGGCCGACCGTCCTGGTCGAGGTCGACGAGCGTCGCCCCGTCCACCTGCCGGCCGAGTTCGCGCGCGGACCGATCGGCGGCATCCTCCGCTGCCACGAGGTGGCTCAGCGCGGCCGTCCTCAGGTGGCTGAGGTAGAGCCCGCCGAAGAGGCCGTGCCAGTACGGATCGTTGCCCTGGCCGCGCAGGAGGTGGTCGACGGCCTCCTCGCGCGCGCTGCCCGGTGGCATCGCGGCCACCTTGGCCGACGTGCGCAGCATCTGTTTGTGGAGGTCATTGGCCTCGCGGTACCGCCGCTGGAAGTTGCGCCAGCTGGCTCCGTGCATCCAGCGCGGTTCCGGGCGGCCGGCCGCCAGGTCGCCCTGGAGCACCGCGCGGTAGTGCTCCGCGTCGTCGGGCTCGAGCGCCCACTCGCCCATCTCGGCGTAGGACCCACCGGGCACATACACGCGGCCGACAGGCGGATGCTCGGCCAGCCAGGCGGAGGGTGTGGTCGTGTGCAGCCAGCCGGTCTGGGCCTCGAGGGCCTCGAAGAAGCGTTCGACCCACCGGCCGCGGCCCCAGCAGTGCTCCCAGGTGGTGGGCCATGCGCCGAGCTTCTCGCCATCGTCGCCCATGGTGCCCAGGCGATCCTCCGCCTCGCTGGCGTGCTGGCGCAGGTAGCCGATCAGCTCGTCCACGTCGCCGAACGGGATGCGATAGCGCAGGCCCTTGCCGGTGGCCAGGACATCGATCCGGCGGCCCTGGTCGTCGGTGCTGTAGGCCCCCCACAGCTCGTCCTCCGCGACGGCCGCGGCCCGCAGATGCGCATCGTCCAGCACGGTCCAGCGATAGCCGGCCTCGGTCAGCGCATACGGCACGTCCGGCTCCCAGACGCGCTCCGCCAACCAGGCCCCCATCGGCCGCCGTCCGAACGTGGCCATCAACCGATCGCTCATGCGCTCCAGCTGGGTGATCCTGTCGGCCAGCGGCAGGGCAGCCAGGACGGGTTCGAACAGGCCGCCGCCGAGCAGCTCCACCTGGTCGCGCGCCACGAGTGCGCCCAGGCGCTCCAGGAAGCGCGGCTCCTCGCTGGCGAACCACTCCAGCAGCGGCCCGCTGTAATGGAGGGCCACCCGCACGCGGGGATGACGCTCCAGCGCCGCGACCAGCGGTTCGTAGGCCAGCTCGTGGTTACGGGCGATGACCCAGCCGAAGTTGCCCACCGGCTGGTGGTTGTGCAGGATCAGGGCGAGTGAGATGCGGTCGGCCACGGGACGGGATGCTAGGCCATACGGGCGACCGGGGCGCCGGGTGAGGTCTACGCCGCGATACCCCGGGGGAGCAGGCCGTCGTCGTGCTCCTTGAGTGCCCGCAGCAGGGCCAGGTGATCGCGCACCTCGCGGGTCGAGAGGAAGTGCTGGCGCACCCGTTCGCGGCCGCCCTCGCCCAGGCGTCGCCGCAGGTCGGCGTCGCCGAGCAGGTCGCGGCAGGCCTGCACCGTGTCATCGACGCTGTCGACCAGGCGCCCGCCGGTGTCCCCGAGTTGCATGGGGATGCCGCCGACCCGACCCGCGATCACCGGTTTGCCCTTCCACAGGGCTTCGGTGACGGTCAGGCCGAAGCCCTCGCGGAGCGACTTCTGGAGCACGATCGTGCTGGCCTGCTGGAAGGCGTTGACCTCGCGCGAGTTGACGCCATCGAGGTTGCTGAGGACGACCAGGTCGTCGTCTTCGCCGGCATGGCGCAGCACCTGCTGGTAGACGCGCCAGCCCTCCGGATCGTCGGTGGCCATCGAGCCGACCAGCGCCAGCTGGACGCCCGGCATCTCGGCCTTCACGCGACGATAGGCGTCGATCACCCCGAGCGGGTCCTTCCATGGGTCGAAGCGTGAGACCTGCAGCAGCAGCGGCCGCTGCGGATCGATCCCGAAGCGGGCCACGACGGCGCGGGCCTCGGCCGGATCGCCGATGCGGTTCTTGGGCGAGAGCGGATCGATGGATGGCGGGATGTAGGCCAGCCGGCTCAGCCGCAGGTCGGCCTGTACGTACTCAGGCAGGGTGAAGATGGCCGCGTCATAGGCCTCGATCTCCGGTCGCAGGAAGGCCCAGGTCTCCGCATCGGCCGCGGTCAGGTCGATGTGACAGCGCCAGATCCAGCTGCCGGCGGCGGTCGGCAGGAGGCGGCGGAGGCCAGCAGGCTGGGGGTCGTGGACGATGACGAAGTCATAGGCCCCGTCGAACGCCGCAGCGAATCGCTGCTGGGCCGCGGCATACGTCGCCCGACGCCTGGCATCCAGGCCGACGCTCATCCCCTGGAGGCCGTTGTGCAGCGCCTTGGTGACATCGAAGAAGGCGTCGTCGCCGGGGATGACGCGCCATTCCGCGTCCAGTCCCAGGTCGCACATGAGGGCCGTCATGGTGGGCAGCAGCTCGGCCACTCCGCCGCCGAAGCTGGTCGCGTTCAGGTGCAGCACGCGTGCTCCCGCCAGTGGCTCCGCGAACTGGCGCAGCCCGGCGACGGCCGCCTCGCCGATGAACTCACCGTAGGCGTCGATGAAAAGGGGCGGGACCGCGACGGCCTGGAGCATCGGCGGAGCCTCCTGACGGTTGCCGGCATGTTGACAGAGGCGCTGAGGGGTGCTTCGCTAACCCGCGTTAGTAACGCGCGTTAGTTTCGGGCTCCGGGCGCATCAGGTCAAGTGGGTGCAGCCCCGTGCGGCGTGGAGGCAGCGAGGCGACGGTGAGGTCATATCGCGCGACCAGCGAGGACGTAGCCCGGCTGGCGGGCGTGTCGCGCACGACCGTTTCCTTCGTGCTCAACCACCGCCGCGACGTGCTCATCAGCGACGCCACACGACGGCGCGTGGAGGCGGCGGCGGTCGAGCTCGACTACCATGCCCACGAGCCGGCGCGCCAGCTGGCGGGCGGTACCAGCCGGACGCTCGGCCTGGTGCTGTGCCAGGAGCCGGAGCAGGTAGCGGTCGACGCCCTGCTGGCGGAGACCCTGCGCGGCCTCGCCACGGTGGCGCGAGGGTCGGCCTTCCGGGTGCTGGTCGAGGCGCTCGTCCCCGGTGTCGAAGGCTATGCCGACCTGCTGCACTCGCGACAGGTCGATGGGCTGGTCATCTCCGGGCCGCGCGCCGACGATCTCGTGCTGCGCGATCCGCGCAGTGCGGCGCTGCCCATCGTCCTGCAGGGCACGCTGACCGAGTCGGTCGTGCCCAGCGTGGACGTCGACAACCACGCCGGCGCCCGCGAAGCGGTCGAGCATCTCATCGCGCTCGGGCACCGGCGGGTCGCCTGCATCCCCAACGCGCCGCTCGCCTACACCGCGGCAGCGGACCGGGTCGCCGGCTACACGGCCGCGCTCCGCGCGGCAGGCCTGGAGGCCGATCCGGCGCTGATCGCCGAGGGTGACTTCGATGCCGCCAGCGGCCACCGTGCGATGGCGCAGCTGCTGGCCCGCGGCCGCGACTTCAGCGCGGTCTTCGTGGCCAGCGACACGGTCGCGGTGGGCGCCATCGCCGCGCTCCGGCAGGCCGGCCTCGACGTGCCCGGCGACGTCTCCGTGGTGGGCTTCGACGACGTGCCCCTGGCGGCCTTCATCGACCCGCCCCTGACGACCATCCATCTGCCCGCGTTCGAGCTGGGCGCGACCGCCGGGCAGGTGCTCATAGAGCGCGTCCGGGGTGGGGCCGTGCCCGCCCAGACGACGCTCGCCACGAACCTCGTCGTGCGCGCTTCCACCGCTCGTTACCGGGCCGGTCGGGCCCGGTCGCTGACCGGCGGCGCGGTCAGGGGATAAGCGTCCGTCCGGCCGCGTCGCTGCCGATGAACCCGGCCCACGTCGAGCACGCGAGGCCGTGCCCCGTGTCGAAGCCGTGCTTGACGACGAACGCCGCGATCAGCCGGGTGACCGATCGGGGCAGCCGACTGGCCGTGGCCAGCGCGTCGGTCAGGGCGTCGACGAGCAGCGCATCGGCGACCCGGGCGAGATCGCCGAGATCGCCGCGCAGACCCGCATAGGCGGCCTCGTCGGTGCAGCACGCGCCGTAGAGCTCGGCATCCCAGTAGGCGATGAGGCGGCGCGCGTCGGCCACCAGCTGGCGCGGATCGGGCAGCGCGAGCCCGTCGGCGGTGCGGGTCTCGCCGAGCGCCCGTGCGAGTGCCGCGATGAGCTCGTCGTCCGTCATCGCCAGCAGCGAGGTCGGGTCGCTGCGCGTCTGGTCGTCCGGTGCCGGCGGATCGGCGGCCACCCCACGGTGGCCGCGCTCAGAAGAGTGAACCATTCGAGCCACCCGGCAGGGCCCACTGGGCGAACGCGCCATGGGGCACCCGCACGGCGAGGGCATAGGCGAGGCCGCGCTGGCCGTGCGTGCCGGACCCACTCCAGGCCAGGCTGTATGACCCGCCGCCGAGGCCCTTCGCGATGGTCCAGGTGTCGCAGCGGCTGACCGGCCACGCGATGCCCACCGACGGGATCGTGATCTCGATGGTCACCACCTGGCACGGGCCCGTCTGGTCGCCGAGAGGATCCCACTGCACCCACTGCTGGGCCGCGCTGCCCGGCGTGGGGTAGGAGCCGATGGACGCTCCGTGCAACGTCCAGGGCAGGTTGGCGCCGGCCGTGCCGTAACGCAGGAGCTGCCAGTAGTCCCAGCCATCCGGCCCCGACCACTCGTATAGCTGATAGCAGTGGTCGAGCCATGACCAGACGTCGCTGGACCGACTGAAGCAGGCCTGTGCGAGCCAGGTCCATCCGGGTCCCGCATTCGAGGACGCCGACCCGGCCGCGCCAGCGGTCCGTGTGGGCGGCAGGGGTGATGGGACGGCGCGGGGC
>JBIOID010000121.1:0-5925 GCA_044449585.1 Candidatus Limnocylindrales bacterium | reverse complement strand
TTCCAGGTCCGACGCGTCCTTCTCGGCCGGGTAGGGCCGGATCGGGACGCCGGCCGCGGTCAGGCGGGCGACATCGGTGGCCGGCAGCGAATCGAGGTCGCCGACCACCAGGTCCGGGGTCAGGCCGAGGGTGGCGGCACGCGCGGCGCCGCCGTCGGCCCCGACCACCCACGAGATCCCGTCCGACCAGCCGGGCCACGCGCGGTCGAGCGTCGCCCGGAGCGGCACATGGCCGTCACCGATGACGAGCAGCGTGGCGGGCGATGGTTGGTGGCGCACCGGGCGAGCAGGCCTCCGTTCGGGTGGGACGGAGGTGATGCCGGTGGACTCCCTTCGCTGGTACGGACCAGATCAGGTTCCGAGGGTCTGCGGGTGGACCGCACTCTCAGCGCCCGGAGGCGCTCCCCTGTCCCATATGGAGTTGTGGCCGCATCGTAGCACCCATGCCACGCGGGTCCGTCAGTCGAGCGCCGCGTTCACCGCGTCGACCACCGTCCGCGCCACCCATCGCGCGCCGGCGCCCTTGAGCCGGCCCCGGTCGGCGGCGCCCGTCAGCACCCCGACCGGATAGGCGCCGGCCGTGCGGCTCATGGCCATGTCGTCGATGGCATCGCCCACCGAGACCAGCGCCGCCGGCTCCAGGCGCAGGTAGCGGCAGGCCAGCAGGAGCGGCGCCGGATCCGGCTTCTGGTGGGGCACCGCGTCTCCGTACACGGTCGTGGCGAAGACGCCGGAGATCCCGGTCGCCCGCAGCTCCAGCTCGACCCGCGCCCGATGGCCCGATGTGACCAGCGCCAGGCGGACCCCGTTCGCGCGGAGCGCAGCGAGCGCCTCGCCCGCCCCGGCGACCAGGCCCGGCACCTCCGTCTCGTACAGCTCCACCCAGCGGCGGTCGGCCGCCTCCCAGTGCTCGCGCGGCAGGCCCACCCGCTCGTACATCCGTTGCCACGTGGGCGAGTAGTGGGCCCGGAAGACGGCTTCATCGAAGCGCACGTCGAACTCGGCGAACAGCTGCTGGTAGACGGCCAGCGTCCGGGCCATCGAGTCGAGCAGCGTGCCGTCCCAGTCGAACGCCCACGCCTCGGCCGCGCGCAGCCGGGCGACCACGGCGCGGGCGGGTCGCGATCGACGGAAGAGGCGCACGGAGCCGCATGGTAGCCGCCCGACGGACGATCCGCGGTCGGGCGGTCGGGGCGGCGTGCTAGACTCGGCTGGTGCCCGAGACGCCCACCGCGCACCAGCGCGTGCTCGACGCCGCTGCCCGCAAGGGCGTGACGCTGGAGATCGTGACCTTCCCCGAGGGCACCCACACGGCCGCGGATGCGGCGGCGGCGGTCGGCGCGGAGCTGGGGCAGATCGTCAAGAGCCTGGTCTTCGTGGCGCCCGGTGATGACGGCCAGCTGGTCCCCTTCCTGGCCTTGACCAGCGGCGCCAACCGGGTCGACATCGGGCGCCTGGCCGCGGTCGTCGGGGAATCGGGCATGCGGCGCGCCACGGCCCGTGAAGCCAACGAGCTGACCGGCTTCTCCATCGGCGGCATCCCGCCCATCGGCCACCAGCACCCCATGCGGGTGGTCATGGACCCCGATCTTGGCCGCTACCAGGTGGTGTGGGCCGCCGCCGGCACCGCGACGTCCGTCTTCGCCGTGCCGCCGGGCACACTGCGCTCGCTGGCCAACGCCACGGTGGCGCCCATCGCCGAGCAGGCCGCCGTGCCGGTCATGGATCCCGACGCGCAGGGCAGCTCGGACCAGCTCCTGGCGACCGGCGGTTCCTCGCCTGCCGGCGCCACGTCGGGAGCGTGACGGGCGCCGAGCCCTCGTTCCGATCGGTCCGCTACCCGGGCGGCCTGGCCGTCCGATACGGCTGGGTGGGCAGCGGCCAGGCCTCGTCCCTCTTCGCCCTCAGCGAGGCCGGCGGGACGCTGACCGATCATGGCCCGCTCGGCGGCCCGGACCCCGATGCCCTGTGCCGGGCGGAGCTGCATGTCCAGGGCCCGGCGGGCGCCTGGACGGCCCGTCTCGCATCACCCATCTTCGACGAGCCCGACGCCGTCCTGTGGGACACGGCGGGGCTACTGGTCGTGCGCTACGGCTTCGTGGCCTATGCCTTCGCCGGCCGATCCGGCGAGTTGCGCTGGCATGTTCCGCTGGCCACGCCGCTGGTGGTCATCATCGCCTCGTCACGGCTCGATCACGTCCTCCTCCAGGGCGAGATCGAGACGCTCGCGGTGCGCGCCGATGGCTCCGTCGCCTGGCGGCTGGTCCATCCGGACGTGATCACGGAGGCGGCGCTGGCCGGGGGCGGCCTGATCCTGACCGCCTTCAGTGGGGCGACGATCGCGCTGGACCCGGTCACGGGCCGCGAGGTGTGAGGCGCGACTGTGGAGGGACGGTGGACGGAACGGCTTGCGGGCCGCATCTTCGTGGAGAGCGACGATTGACCGATGGGCCTGCCGGCCCTAGCGTAGACGTGTGCCCGGAGGGGCCCAAGCGACGGCTAACGGCAAGGACCGCAAGGTCCGCGCCCACGCAGTCGTGGGGTTCCTCCGGGCCGTTTCGTGCTCTCGCCGGACCCCCGGCGCGGCGCTGCCAGGCCTCGGCTAGCATCTGGCCGTGCTGCCCACCCTGTTCACCGCCGCCGGCCTGATCCTGCTCGGCTGCGGCCTCTGGCTGGTGCGCAGCCTGGGGAGTGGGTACCGCATCGGTCGCACGCTGGCGGCCGCCCCGCTCGTGCCGGTCACGACGGCCATCGCGATGGCCCGTCAGGGCCAGGCGGGCTACGTCCGGGTGCACGGCCGCATCGCGAGCGACGAGGAATTCCCCGACGAGCACGACCGGCCCCTGGTCTTCCGCCGGCGCCGCCTGGAGATCGCCGTTCGCGGGCGCTGGCGGCCCGTGCTCGATGACCGCGAGGCCGTGTCGTTCGGCGTAGAGGAGCGGGCGGCCTACATCGCGATCGACGCCGCCCAGCTGGGCGCCGGCCTCGTGGTGCTGCCGCGGGAGTCCACCGGCCTGGCCGCAGAGGCCGCCGAGCACCTGCCGCCGGGCACCGATCCGACCACCCCGACGCGGCTCCGCATCGACCAGGTGTCGGCGGTCGAGCAGGCCGACGTGGCCGGCCAGCCGATCGTCGGAGCGGACGGGGCCGTGTGCATGACCGCCGGCGTGGGCCGCCCGCTCATCCTGAGCACGCTGGAACAGGGCGCGGCCATGCGGGTGCTGGGGGCCGGCCACGTCGGGCGGCTGCGCCTCGCCGCCGCGTGCCTGGCGGCGGGAGGCTTGAGCCTGCTGCTGGCCATACTCGTCGCGCTGATGCCGGTCGGGGTCGCGATCGCGGCATCACCGACAGGCTCCAGCCAGCCGTCGGCGGCCGGGTCGGCCCCCGCGTCGCCCGTGCCCAGTCCCGTCGACACACGTTCCAGCGGTGTCGGCCCGGGCCTGGTGGGCCAACCCTTCCTGGCCGCCCTGGGCGTCGTCATCGTGGCCGGCCTGGGCCTCATGGTCGCCACGGCCTTGAGCCGGACCCGCGGCTCCGACGGGGACGCCGACTAGCCCTTCAGGCGCACCGGCTGCCTCTCTGCGATCGCGGTATCGCACCGGGCGGGGGACCGGCGGCGGCAAGGCTATGGGACTTCCGCACCATGGCAACTTTTGGTAGGTCACAATAGGCTGCCGGGGCATCGACCTGGTCACGTGCGCCGAGGTTCCGCCACGCCGCTCTCCACCGCATCGCCCGGTACCGTTTCGGTCACCCGCGCGGCCGCCATCCTCGGCGTCCACGCCAATACCGTGCGCACCTGGACGGAGCAGGGCCGCCTGCCCTGTATGCGCATCAACAGCCGCGGGGACCGCCGCTACCGGACGGTCGACCTTGAGGCCTTCCTGGAACGAGCCCGCCAGCGCGCCCGGCCGCGACCGCTGCTGGGCGAGCTGCGGCCATGGGCGGATCCGCTGGTAGGCGAGGCCCTCCTGCCCGACAGCCTCGCCGGCAGCACGTCCGCGACCGATAGCCCGGCGGGCGGCGAGCTGGCGCCGGGCGCCATCACCGTGCGCGTGCTCGCCACCGAGCGGGTGCCCGCATCCGGGGCGCGCGATCCCGACCGCCGTGACGTCGAACTGCGCGTCCTGACCGGCATCGCGCGCTCGATCGCCACCGCCAGCGACCTGGACGCCACCCTGGGCTCGGTGGCGAGCCTCCTGCGCGCGTCCTTCGGCTACCGCATGGTCTCGTTCGCCGAGCTGAAGGGCGACCTGCTGTGGCTGCGCGTCGCCGACGGCGTCGACGTGCGCCACGTCGCCCCGATCGGCCGTGAGCATGGTCTTTCGGGGGCCAGCCTGACGGCCCGGCGGCCCATCTTCTCGGCCGACGTGCGGCAGGACCCGCGCTACGTGGCCAACCTGGTGGAGGTCCACTCCGAGATCGCCGTGCCCATCTTCATCGACGGCGAACCATGGGGCGCGCTGCTCGTCGGGGACGACCAACCCGACACGCTGCGGGCGGAGGACGCGGACCTGCTGCAGGCGGTCGCCGACCAGGTCACCGTCCTGGTCCAGAACCTGCGCCTGGTGAGCCGGATCCGCCACCAGCTGGCCCAGGCGGAGGCGCTGCGCCGCGTCAGCGCCGATCTCAGCTCGAAGCTCGACCTCGATGCCATCGTCGCCGACCTGATCGACCACGCGGCGCTGCTGTTCGCGGCCGACCGGGCCGCCGTGATCCTGCGCCAGCCGGACGGGACCTGGCTGCCGAAGGTTTCGCGCGGCCTTTCCGAACGCTTCCTGATGACCGTCCGGGGCAGCTCCGGCGTGGCCTTCCCGCCCCTCGTCCTCGAGCGCCGCCGGGCCATGGCCAGCCACGACTGGGCCGACGGGGCCGGCGAGGGCGAAGCGCGCCAGTTGATTGCGCAGGAAGGGCTCGACACGGTCGCCGCCGCCCCGCTCGTCAGCGGGCCCGATCTGCTCGGGGTGCTCCTGCTCTACCACGACCGGCGGCACGATTGGGACCAGCCCGAGCTGGACGTGCTCGACGCGCTGGCGGCCCAGGCGGGCATCGCCATCGCCAACGCGCGGAACTATGCGCGCACCGCCACCTGGGCGGCGCAGCTGCAATCCATCCAGAAGCTGGGCGCGCGGCTGACCGGGTTGAGCAAGGTGCGCGAGATCGGACTGGCCATCTGCACCGAGCTCAACCAGCTGATCGACTACCACAACGTGCGCGTCTACATCGTCGAGGGCGACGACCTGTTACCGATCGCCTGGCACGGCGAGATCGGCGAGTACGCCGATGAGGCGGAAGAGCAACTGCGCCTCAAGGTCGGCGAGGGCATCACCGGATGGGTCGCCGAGCACGGCCTGGCCCAGTACCTGCCCGACGCCGACGGCGACCCGCGCACCCAGACCATCGCCGGGACCCAGGAACACCTCGATGAGTCCCTGCTGGTCGCGCCCCTCAAGTTCGAGGATCGGGTCCTGGGTGTGATCGTCCTCTCCAAGCTCGGGTTGCACCAGTTCTCGTCGGACGACCTGCGCCTGCTCGAGATCTACGGGTCGCTGGCCGCCCAGGCGGTGCGCACGGCCGCCGCCACGGAGGGCCTGCACGCCCAGTCCGCGGCGCTCGAGCGACGCGTGCGCAGCCAGCAGGAGCTGCTCAGCCTGACCGAGGCGATCATCACGACCCGCGATCAGTCGACGTTGCTCGAGCTGGTCGTCGACCGGCTGAGCCGGCTGATCGAGGTGGACACCATCACGGTCAACATGCACGACCCGGCGAGCCGCGCCCTCCTGCCGCTCATCGCGCGCGGCGCCCACGCCGACATCTACGGCTCGCGCAGCCTGCCCGATGACCAGGGCATCTCGGCCTGGGTCCTGGTGCACGGCGAGGCCCAGTTGGTCGTCGACGAGCTGGCCGACCCGCGGGTGGCGCACC
>JBIOID010000120.1:0-5958 GCA_044449585.1 Candidatus Limnocylindrales bacterium | reverse complement strand
TCATCCTTAGACTTGCCGGACACGCGCACGGCATCGCCCTGGATCTGCGACTTGACCCTGGGGAACTCGTCGCGGATGAGCTTGCTGATCTTCCTCGCCAGCTCGTCCCCAAGGCCGCGGCGCAGGCCGATGATCTGGCGCACCCTGTTGCCGCCGGCGGGCTCGACCTTGCCCCAGTCGAAGATCTTGAGGCTGAGGCCACGCCGGATGGCCTTGGACTCGAGGAGGTCCTTGACCGCCGCCGCCCGACCCTCGTTATCGGTCAGGAGGGTGATCTCCTCCTTGCCCAGGTCGAGTTGCGCGGTGACACCCTTGAAGTCGTACCGCGTGGTGATCTCGCGGCGGACCTGGTCGAGGGCGTTGATCAGCTCCTGCCGATCGAAGTCGCTGACCACGTCGAACGACACGTCACCGGCCATCCGATCCTCCTAGCGCCTCCCCTGCCGGCGTCTCCGGCCGATGCGTGGCGTCCCGTCCGACCGAGCGGGCCAGGGACCACATCCGGCCGCGGCTGACCAGGCCGGCCTCATCCAGCTCCAGGGTCATGAAACCGCGATAGCGCACCCGCTCGGCCGTCGCTCGCTGGGTGGCCGCGCCGTGCCAGCTGGCCAGCACCGTGGGGCCGGTCACCCAGACCCGCTCCGCGTCGAACTCGCGGTGCACCTGCGTGGCGGCCACCTCGTTCCAGTAGGCGCGGATGGCAATGGCGCCCATCAGCGCCGGCTCGAACGGATCGAGGCGGTACTCGGCGTCCTCACGGAAGAGTTCGACCGCGGCATCGACGTCGAGACGTTCCCAGGCGCGTTTGAACCGCTGGAGGAGGTCCTGTCCGTCGCCAGGCGTGAGGGCAGTGGGCACGTGCCGATTCTAGCCATCGGTCAACTCGGTCCGCCCAGCTGCTCCACCAGGCGTTCGGCGATGACGTACGAACGCCCGCCACCCATCACCAGCACGACATCACCCGGTTCGACGCGGCTGGCCAGATGGTCGGCCGTCGCCTCGGGCGAGCCGGGCGCCGTGGCCGTCCGACCCCCGGCGCGCACGGTCGTCGCGTCGGCCAGCGCCTGCGCGCTGGTGATCGTCCGGTCGGGATCGCGGTTGGCCCAGATGTCGGCGATCACGGCGCGATCGGCTGTGGCCAGCACGTCCGCGAAGGCGTCCAGCATGGCCGCCGTGCGATGGAAGGTGAGTGGCTCATAGACGGCCCACAGGCGGCGGCCGGGGTAACGCTGGCGGGCGGCAGCCATGGCTCCGCGGATGGCCGTCGGATGGTGGCCGTAGTCGTCGAGGACGGCGATGCCGCGCGGCTCGCCCTTGAGCTCCAGCCTCCGTCCGACGCCGCTGAAGCTCGCCAGGCCGGCCGCGATCTGGTCGGCCGTCAGGCCCAGCGCGACGCCGGCCGCGGCCGTGGCCAGCGCGTCGTCGGCATAGTGGTTGCCCGGCAGCTGCAGTTCGACCGACAGCTCGTCATGGTCGGGCAGGCCGCGGATGACCAGGCGATCGCCGCGCGGCGTGGCGTCGACGACGCGGCCGGAGATGCCTCCCGCAGCCACCGCCGTGGTCGCGGCGACGGTCGAGCCGTCGGCCGTCATCAGGCCGGTCAGGGCGAAGGGCCGCACGGCGTCACCCCAGTCCGCCAGCCGGGCCGCCAGCTCGGCCGTGCCGGGATCGCGTACGTTGATGACCACGCTCGGCCGCCCCGCTGGACGCTGCGCCTCCGTCGTGCGCAGCCAGGACTCCAGCATGTCGACCACCGCCGTCCGGTCGGCGAAGACGTCCGGATGGTCCCACTCAGCGTTCAGGACGACCGCGACGGCCGGGTGGTACGGGGCGAAGTTGTCGGCGTACTCGTCGGCTTCGACCACCATCCACGGCCCGCGACCCCAGCGCACCGTGGCTGGCGGTGTCCCCGACAGGGTCGTCGGCAGCAGCGCGCCGACCGCCGCCGCCGGGTCCTGCCCCGCTTCCGCGAGCAGATGGGTGACCCAGCCGCTCGTGGTCGACTTGCCGTGCGTCCCAGTCACGCCCACGACCTGCTGGCCGAGGGTCGCGGCCACGTCGGCCACGACCTGCTGCCAGGCCTCCACCGGGATACCGGCGGCGAGGGCGGCGTGCAGCTCGGGGTGGTCGGGATCGACCGAGGTGAGGGACTTGGTGGCGGCCAGGCGATCGACGATCGGCCGTCCCGCCGCGTCGATGACGTGGCGCGGGTCATGCTCCCAGGCGAGCGCGATGCCGATGGCCTCGGCGGCCGCAGTGTAGGGCGAGGGGCCACCCCGGTCGCAGGCACTGACGAGGGCCCCGGCCCGGTGCGCGAGCAGCGCCGCCTCCGACGCGCCCGCTCCGCCCGCGCCAAGGACGTGGATGCGCTCGCCGGGTGCGATCGGCCGGGCCGGTCGGTCGGGGGCGAGGCCGCGGCCGACGTCGGCCAGGGTGCGCGTCACGTGGCGGTCACGGTGCGCAGCAGCAGCTGCAACGCTGCCCGCGTGCTGGCCCGCTTGTTGGCCGCCCGTCCGCCGCGCCAGACATGGCGTTCCAGCTCCCCACCGCGCGGTCCCGAGACCGCGACGAAGGTCAGGCCGACCGGCTTCTCGACCGTGCCGCCGTCCGGGCCGGCGATGCCGGTGACCGCGACGGCCAGGTCCGTGGCCAGCCGGTTGCGCGCTCCGACCGCCATCGCGCGGGCGGTCTGGGCCGACACGGCGCCGTAGCGGGCCATGGTCGTGGGCGGCACGCCCAGCACGCCCATCTTGACACGGTCGCTGTAGCTGACCACGCCACCGGCGAAATAGGCGCTCGATCCAGGCACCTCGGTCAGGATGTGGCTGAGCAGCCCGCCGGTGCACGACTCGGCCGTGGCCAGCGTCAGCCCGCGGCTGACGCAGGCGTCCTGCACGGCGTGGGCGAGGTCGATCAGCGCATCGGCCGTCGGCGGGCGGCCGGAGCTCACGTGTGGTTGGTCTTCTGGGGCGCCTTGCCCGGCTGGAACAGCCAGGTCTCGGGCATGCCGGCCGCGCCGAGGTTGCCCAGGGCCACGCCGTTGAGGGTGAAGAGCGTGGCGCCAGAGGACCCGGTGCGGACCTCGACGCTGTGCGCGCCAGTGAAGTGGAGCGTCGTGCCCGGCCGTACCGTCACGCCGGCGTAGTTGGGCACCACCGTGCCGTCCACCCACACCTTGATCCAGGCCGAGCCGTTCCTGATATCGACCGTCAGCACCACGCCGGCGATGGCCACGGCCACGGTGCGGCTGACGGCGGACGTCTGGCCGGTGCTGTTGGTGGCCGTGGCCGTCAGCAGCCACCGGCCGGGCGGCAGCTGGTACGTCCCGCTGAAGGTCCCGTCCTGGCCCACGGTCAGCTGCAGCGGGGCGGGCGTGGCGACCGGCGCCGGCGTGCCGTGCCCGGAGGGCAGCGGGCTGGCCCCAGGCGCCACGGCCGCCGTGATCGTGACACCCGTCCCGCTCGTCGTGCCCACTACGGCGACCGCACCGCCGTTGACCGCCGCGCCCTCGGCAGGGCTGGTGAGGGCCATCGTCGGCCCATTGGGCGTGGACGCGATGGGCACGTTGATGATGAGGTTCCACGCCGGTGAGACCTTGCTCGTGGCCGGATCGGTGGCGGTGATGGTCAGCTGGTTCTCGCCCTTGCTCAGCGGGACGTCGCGCGACCAGTCACCGGAGCTGTCGGCGGAGAAGCGGTAGACCTGGTTGCCGGAGGCCTGGATGGTCACCGTCACGTTCATGTCGCTGGTGCCGGCGATCAGGATGTGGTCGGCGTCGACGGTGGAAACGACCGCGACCGGCGACGTGACGCTCAGCATGGGCGGTTGCACCGACCGCGCCAGCTGCAGCCCGATGTAGCCCGCGACGGCCAGGATGATGAGGGTCAGGACGGCCGCCACGAGCACGCCCGGCGTGAAGGTCAGCCCGTTGCGCGGCGATTCGAGCGGCTGGGGCGCGATGATCACCGGCCCGGTCGGCTTGGTCGAGCCGGCCTCCCGCTTCCATTGCTCGAGCACCTGGTCGGGATCCAGGCCGAGGTACATGGCGTAGTTGCGCAGGAAGCCCTTGGTGTACACGGCGCCGGGCAGATCGCGGAAGTCGCCCCGCTCGAGGGCGGCGAGGTACTTCACCCGGATCTTCGTGTCGCGCTCGGCGCGGTACAGATCCACGCCCTTCGCCTCGCGCGCCGTGAGCAGCACCTCGCCCAGCCGCGGGCCGCCCGAACCGGTGGGCTCAGGTCGGCCGCGCTCGCGTTCGGTGGCGCGCTGGGCGGGAGCGCGGGCCTGGTCGCGTGCCTGGTCGCGTGCGGACATCAGCGGTGGGTTCGTCCTCTCGTGTGCGGCACTCACGCTCACCGCGGGCGCGCGGCAAGTCTACGCGCTCATGCCAGAAGCGCCCATGGGTCGCTCGGCGTAGGACCCGGGCCGCGCTCTAGGGGTACGGGTCGTCCACGTCCTCGGGGCCGCGCAGCCAGTTGTCGGGTCCATAGACGTGGCGCGGCACGGCCGGGTTGCGGGGATCCTGCGGCCCCACGATACCGAAGCGCTCGAGGTCGTCCATCAGGCGACTGGCGCGGTTGAAGCCCACCTTGAGCTTGGTCTGGAGCATCGAGGTGCTGGCCTTGCCGGTCGTCGTGATCAACTCCGCGGCGCGGGCGGTCATGTCGTCCTCCGCCACCTTGGCCAGCCAGGCGAACTGGCCGCCGTTGCCCTCGGCGTCGGCGTGGGCGATGACCTCCGGGTCGTAATCGGGGTCCGGCGCCTGCTCGCGCCAGGCCTGGGTCACACGGCGCACCTCGCCGTCGCTGACGAAGACGCCCTGCAGGCGCACGGGCCGAGGCAGGTCGGCCGGCTGGTAGAGCATGTCGCCGCGGCCGATGAGGTCCTCGGCGCCGGGCTGGTCGAGCACCGTGCGGCTGTCGACGTTGGAGGACATCGCGAACGCGATGCGGCTGGGCACGTTGGCCTTGATCAGGCCGGTCACGACGTTGACGCTGGGGCGCTGCGTGGCGAGCACCAGGTGGATGCCCACGGCGCGCGCCTTCTGGGCGATCTTGACGATGGGGTCCTCGACCTTGCGCCCCTCGCGCATGATCAGGTCGGCCAGCTCGTCGATGATGATCACCAGGTACGGCAGGCGCTCGTCGGGCGAGACGTGCGGGCTGGCGTTGTAGGCGGTGATGTTGCGCTCGGCCTTGGCCGCCAGGGCCTTGTAGCGATCCTCCATCTGGGCGACCGCCCAGTAGAGCGCGGCGCGCGCCTCGGTGGCCTCCACGATCACGTTGGTGAGCAGGTGCGGCAGGCCGTCGAACGGCGCCAGCTCGACCCGCTTGAGGTCGATCAACACGAGGCGCACCTCGGCCGGGGTGGCGCGCATGAGCAGGCTGGTGATGAGGGCGTTGACGCACACCGACTTGCCCGACCCGGTCGCCCCGGCGATGAGCAGGTGCGGCATCTTGGCCAGGTCGACGGCGTAGGCCTTGCCCGAGACGTCACGTCCCAGGGCGAAGGTCAGGCGGCTCGTGGCGGCCAGCATGTCCGCGTCGGTGATGAGCTCGCGGAAGCCGACGATCTCGCTCAGGTGGTTGGGGATCTCGATGCCCACCACGTCCTTGCCGGGGATGGGCGCCTCGATGCGGATGCTCCGCGCCGCCAGCGCCATGGCCAGGTCGTCGGCCAGGGACTCGATGCGCGACAGCTTGATGCGCGCGTCCGGGCGCACCTCGTACTGGGTCACGACCGGCCCTTCGTTGATGGCGCTGACGGTGGCCGGGATCTGGAAGCTGCGCAGCTTCTCCTCGATGATGCGCACGTTACGGTCGTGGTCCAGGCCGTCCTCGTCGCTGTCCGGGCGGGGTGCGTCGAGGAGGGCCAGGCCGGGCAGGGCCCACGGTCGCTCATGCAGCGGCTTCGGCGCGTCCTCCGCCTCCAGCAGCGTGTCGTCGCCGGTGGCCGACG
>JBIOID010000119.1:0-5989 GCA_044449585.1 Candidatus Limnocylindrales bacterium | reverse complement strand
CTGGTGGGGCATCGGCTCGCTCCGATCGCGGGGTCGCGGGGACTGCCAGCGGCGAGCCCACCCTACCCCTACTCGACGTTTCTTGGCAACCCGACCATCCGCCCGCGGGCCACCGGACCTTGGTCTGGACCCCTGAACCGTGACGGCACCTGCTTTCTCCATGGCGCGCACCGCACCGCCTCGTGCATACTCCCGCCCATGGCGCTGGGTGACGGCAGTGTCCTGGGTGGCTACCGCATCGAGCGGCTCATCGGACGGGGCGGCATGGGCGCCGTGTACCTGGCCGACGACGTGCGCCTGGGGCGCAAGGTGGCGCTCAAGGTGCTGGCCGCCGAGACGGCCGAGCTGCCCGCCGTGCGCGAACGGTTCGTGCGCGAGTCGCACCTCGCGGCCTCGCTCGACCACCCCCACATCCTGCCCATCTTCGAGGCCGGCGAGGCCGACGGGCAGTTGTTCATGGCCATGCGCTACGTGCCCGGGCCGGACCTGGCCGGGCTCATCGCGCGCGACGGGCCGCTGGCCCTCGAGCGCACCGTGGCGCTCATCGGCCAGGTCGCCAGCGCGCTCGATGCGGCCCACGGCGCGGGGCTCATCCACCGCGACGTGAAGCCCGGCAACATCCTCGTCGCGCCAGGCTCGGCAGCGGGCACCGACCACGCCTACCTGTCCGACTTCGGGCTGACCAAGCATGCCGCCTACTCCGGCGCGCTGACCCGCTCGGGCCAGCTCATGGGCAGCGTCGGCTACGTGGCGCCCGAGCAGATCGAGAACCGCCCGATCGACGCGCGGGTCGATGTCTACTCGCTGGGCTGCGTCCTCTACGAGTGCCTGGCCGGCACGCAACCCTACCCGCGCGACACGGAGATGGCGACCCTCTACGCCCACGTCCAGGCGCCCCCGCCCTCGCTGGCCGCGGCCCGCCCCGAGCTGCCGCCGGCCATCGACGCGGTCATCGCGACCGCCCTCGCCAAGGACCCCGACGCGCGCTACGCCAGCGCCGGCGCGCTGGCCCTCGCGCTGGCCGCCGCGGCCGCGCCCGATGGCCCCGCCGGCCATCTCACGCGCGGCTTCCTGTTCGCCGACCTGCGCGGCTACACGGCCTACGTCGAGGCCCACGGCGACGCCGCGGCGGCGACCCTGCTCGATACCTACCGGCGGCTCGTGCGCGACGTCGTGCGCCGCTTCGGGGGGGCCGAGATCAAGACCGAGGGCGACAGCTTCTACGTCGTCTTCCCTTCGGCGTCCGAGGCGGTGCGCTGTGGCCTGGCCCTCGTGGCCGCCGCGGCCACGGCCACGCGGGAGCACCCCGCGCAGCCCATCGCGGTGGGCGTGGGCGTGCACGCGGGCGAGACGGCCGAGACGCCCGAGGGCTACGTCGGCTCGGCCGTCAACCTGGCCGCCCGCCTGTGCGCCGAGGCCGCTGCCGGCGAGGTGCTCGTGAGCGACACGGTGCGCGGCCTGACGCGGACGAGCGGCGCGGTGACGTTCACCGCGCGCGGGCGCAAGCACCTCAAGGGCATCGCCGAGCCGATGGCCATCTTCGCCGCCACGACGGCCGCACCGGGCGTCGACGGGACGGCCGGCGCGCCCCCCGTGCGGCCGCCCATCACGACGCGCCTGCTGGGCTTCGGCGATCCACGCCGGGTGGTCGTGGCCGCCGGCGGCGGGGCCGTCGTCGTGGCCCTGGCCGTCCTGCTCGCGGCGGGCACCCTGGGCGGCGCCTTCGGCCCCAGCCCCAGCCCCCGGCCGAGCGGGACCGGCTCGCTCGGGCTGGTCGGCTTGGGCTCACCGAGCGCGGTAGCCAGCACCTCATCGGCCCGCACCAGGATCCTTGACACGTCGACGAGCGGCCTGATCAAACCCGACACCTACACGATCATGGGGCTCCCCGGAACGCCGACCCTGACCTTCACCGACGAGGGCTGGTCGGCCAATCCGTTTTGCGCCTGCACCATCACTTTGGGGCGCACGAGCAGCCCCAACGACAAGCTGGTCATCGTTTGGCCCACCGAGCTGGCGACCGACGTGTGCGGCCTTCAACCGACCGCCAAGGTCGGCCGGAACCCGGAGGCGCAGTTCCTGACGTGGGCCCAGAACGCCAAGGGCCTGCAGCTCAGCACGGGCACCCTGCGCCAGTTCGGGGACCTGTCGACCACCGAGCTCGATGGAACCGTCCTGGAACAGCATGCGTGCCAATACACCGAGCCCGTCTCGGTCGCCATCGGCGTGGACAATGGAGGCCCGTACCTCAACTTCGGCCAACGCTTCCGCCTCGAGGTGACGTCGCGCGACAGCAAGCTCGTCCTGATCATCATGGAGGCCCCCTCCACCGCGGAGTTCGAGGCGTTGAAGCCGCTCGCAGAGACGCTCCTGAACACCCTGCACTTCCCGCAATAGGCCGCCATCGCACGTATCCATCTCGTGGACTCCTGGCCACGGCTCCAGCCCGCCTTACCTGCTACCCCCGTCGGTCGTTGACACCCCGTCGGGCTCCGCCTAGACTCCCGCTCCACAAGTGAAGACGGCTGTGATCGGGACGAGTACCCGACGATCCTCGGCCAAGAGAACCGGCGGCTGGTGCGAGCCGGCGCGAGGACGGCGGCGAATGGACCCGGGAGCCCCGGACCGAACAGCGGACACGCGTCCGTCCCAGTAGGCTCCGGCGCAGAGCGCCAGCGTTATCAGGGCAGCACCGATCGACCGCTCCGGCGGCCCGTCGGCCGAGTGCGGTGGACCGCCCAGGCGGTCACCGAAGGCGGGTGGCACCGCGGAAGGCACGACCTTTCGTCCCGAGAGACGAAAGGTCGTTGTGATTCCGGGCCCGGCCCGGCCCGGCGAAACCGAAGGAACCATCCGAGCATGGCCCAGCCCGACCCGCTCAGCCTCGCCGAGGCCCACCGCCTGACCTCGAACGCGGACACCATCCTCCTGCGGGCGTCACGGACGGCCGACCTCGAGACCCCGGTCGGCGCGCTGCTGCGCCTGGACGACGGCGGGCCGTGCTACCTGCTGGAGTCGGTGGAGGGCGGCGAGCGTGTCGGGCGCTACTCGTTCCTGGGTGTCTCGCCGCGCCGCATGCTGGAGGTGACCGGCACGACCGCGCGCGTCGTCACGCGGCCCCTCTCGATCGACGCCTTCAGTCCCGACCTGCCGACGACCACCAGCGAGGCGCCCGATCCGCTGACGGCGTTGCGGGCGTTCGTGCCCCGCCGCCGCGTCGCGCCGATGCAGGACATGCCGCGCTTCACCGGTGGCGCGGTGGGCGCCTTGGCGTATGACGCCGTGGCCAGCTTCGAGCCGGTGCCCCAGCCCGCGCGCGACCCGGTCGCGGTGCCCCTGGCCGCGTTCCAGGAGACCGATCTCGTATTGGTCTTCGACCACCTGACCCACACGCTCTCGGCGATCGCCTCGCTGCACACCGAGGCGCCCGACTTCGAGGGGCGCTACCGCATCGCCGAGCGTGCCATCTACGAGGCCCTCGAGCGCACCGCCCACCCCAGTCCGACGGAGCTCGCGGCGGGTGCCGCCCGCCGCAACGGCGACCGCCCGGCGGAGACGGCGTCGCTGCCAGGCGGGCCGGATGGAGGCGCGGCCGCGGAGGCGAGCCTGAGCCGCGTCGCATACGAGGCGGCCGTGGTCGCGGCCAAGCAGGCCATCGCGGCCGGGGAGGCGATCCAGATCGTGCTCGGCCGACGCCGCACCATGCCCCTGCCGGTCCAGCCCGACGGCCGGCCCATCGGCGGCTTGGACCTCTACCGGGCCCTCCGGCGCATCAACCCGAGTCCCTACCTGTTCTACGTGCGCCATGCCGGGTTCGAGGTGGTGGGCGCCAGTCCCGAGCTGCTGTTGCGGGTGGAGGGCGAGGCGCTGACCACCCACCCCATCGCCGGGACGCGGCCGCGCGGCGCGGACGATGGCGAGGACGAGCGCGTCGCGGACGAGTTGCTGCGCGACCCGAAGGAACGGGCCGAGCACGTCATGCTGGTCGACCTGGGCCGCAACGACCTGGGCCGCGTCGCGGTGGCCGGCTCGGTGGCGGTCACGAAGTACATGGAGGTCGAGCGCTACAGCCATGTGCTCCACCTGGTGAGCCACGTCGAGGCGCGGCTGCGACCCGGTCTCGATGCCCTGGACGCGCTGCGCAGCGTCTTCCCGGCGGGCACGCTCTCCGGTGCGCCCAAGGTGCGCGCGATGCAGTTGATCGCCCAGCTGGAGGGTGAGCGGCGGGGCATCTACGGCGGGGCGATCGGCTACCTGGGCTATGACGGCAACCTCGACACGGCCATCGCCATCCGCAGCGCGGTGCTCAAGGACGGCGTGGCGCACCTCCACGCGGGGGCGGGCATCGTGGCCGGCAGCGTGCCGGCCAGCGAGTTCGAGGAGACCGAGCACAAGGCGGCGGCCATCCAGGGTGCGCTGGCCGCAGCCGCCGTGGCGGCCGGGGCGATCCCATGATCCTGATCATCGACAACTACGACAGCTTCACGTTCAACCTCGTGCAGGCGTTCGAGGTCGCGGGCGCCACGTTGCGCGTGGTCCGCAACGACCGGCTCGACCGGGCCGGACTGGCGGCGATGATCCGCGGCGACGGCGGGGAGGAGCGGCTGACCGGCATCGTCATCTCGCCCGGGCCCGGCGACCCAGGGGCGGCCGGCATCTCGGTCGAGGCGGTCCACCTGGCAGCCGACCATGGCCTGCCCCTGCTGGGAGTGTGTCTCGGCCTGCAGTGCCTCGGCGTGGCCTTCGGCGCGGACATCGTGCAGGCCCCGACGCTGGTCCACGGCGAGGCCAGCGACGTCTTCCATGACGGATCGGGCCTGCTGGCCGGGCTGCCCTCGCCGTTCCCGGCCGCGCGCTACCACTCCCTGGTGGTGGCGGAAGCGACCCTGCCGGCCAGCCTCCAGGTCACCGGGCACACGGCCGACGGCGTGGTGATGGCGCTCCGCCATCGCGACCTGCCGCTCGAGGGGGTCCAGTTCCACCCCGAGTCGGTGCTCACGCCGACCGGCCCGCACATCCTGGCCAACTTCCTGCGCCGTACCGGCGAAGGTCGGCCCGAGGTGCTCGACGCGGCGGCCCCTCGATGAGCGAGGCGGTGCGGGCCGCCCTGGCCAGGATCGTCGACGGTCATACGCTGACGCGCGATGAGGCGCGCGCGGCGATGGGCGAGGTGATGGACGGGGAGGCGACCCCGTCGCAGCTGGCCGCTCTGCTCGTGGCCCTGCGCATGCGCGGCGAGACGGTCGACGAGCTGACGGGCTTCGCCTCGGCGATGCGCGAGCGGGTGCTGCGCGTGACGGCACCGGCGGGCGCGATCGACGTGGTCGGGACCGGCGGCGACGGCCGGCGCACCTTCAACATCTCGACGGCCGCCGCCATCGTGGTCGCCGCGACGGGCGTCCCCGTGGCCAAGCACGGCAACCGGGCCATCACCTCCGCCTCCGGCTCGAGCGACGTGCTGGCGGCGCTGGGCGTGACGGTCGAGCAGAGCCCGGAGGAGGCGGCGACCGCCCTGCGCGAGGACGGCTTCGCCTTCCTGTTCGCGCCAGGGTTCAATCCGGCGATGCGCCACGCGGGACCGACGCGGCGCGAGATCGGCGTGCGCACCGCCTTCAACCTGCTCGGCCCGCTGACCAACCCGGCCGGCGTTCGGCGGCAGCTGCTGGGCATGGCCGACGCCAGCGCGGCGGCGGCCATCGCGGCCGTGGCCCGGGAGCTGGGCACCGAGCGGACGTTCGTCGTGTGCGGCGACCAGATCGACGAGCTGCCCCTGGACGGCAGCGGCGTCATCCACGATGTGGTGCCCGGGGGCGTCACCCGGCACACCGTCACGGCCGGTGACCTGCGCCAGCTGGGGCTGCTGGTGGCACCCACCGAGGCGCTGCGCGGCGGCACCCCGGCCGACAACGCGGCCCTCATCGTGGCGCTCCTGGGCGGCAAGGGCGGCCCGCCGCGCGACGTGGTCGTGCTCAACGCCGGCGCCGCGCTG
>JBIOID010000118.1:0-6000 GCA_044449585.1 Candidatus Limnocylindrales bacterium | reverse complement strand
TGGCCGTGGGGTCGGCGGTACCATCTGCGTTCGCGCCGCGGGGTCCCGACGCCCGTTCGTCCTGTCCGCCGCGCACCCGACCTCGCCCAGCCATTGGGGAACCATGTACGCAGTCATCGAGAGCGGCGGCAAGCAGTACCGGGTCGAACTCGGCACGGAGATCGCGGTCGACCGCATGGACGTCGAGGCGGGCCAGACCGTCCAATTCGACCACGTCCTGTTGGTGGCCGATGACGGTGCAGCGACCGTGGGTCGACCACACGTCAGCGATGCGCGCGTAAGCGCCGACGTGGTGCGCCATGCCCGCGGCGAGAAGATCGTCGTCTTCAAGTACCGTCCCAAGGCGCGCAGCCGTGTCAAGCAGGGCGCTCGCGCAGACCTGACCGTGCTGCGCATCGCCGACATCGTGCATGGCAGTCACAGCGCCGCGAGGGTGGCCGAGGCGGCCCGCACGGAACGGGAGCGCCTGGAGGCGGCGGCCGCCGAGGCCGCGGCCGCGAAGGCGGAGGCGGACCGGCAGCTGGCCGGCAAGCTGGCCAAGGCGACCGCAGCCGCAGAGGCCAAGACGGCGGCCGCCAAGGCTGCGCAGGCGGCGCCCGCCCGGCGCGGTGGGGCGAAGGCCGACGCCGCGGCGCCCAGCGGCAAGGGCGGCTCCAAGAGCGCGCCGACGACCAAACCGACCACGAAGGCGCCCAAGGCGCCGAGTGCCCGCACGCAGGCGCCGCCGCCGGCCGCCAAGCCAGCAGCGCGCAAGAAGAAGGAAGAGTAGGCACCCGATGGCCCACAAGAAGGCGGGGTCGAGTTCCAAGAACGGCCGCGACAGCGTCGGCCAGCGCCTCGGCGTCAAGGCTGGCGATGGCCAGACCGTCAACGCCGGATCGATCATCGTGCGCCAGCGCGGCATGACCTTCCTGGCCGGCTCGGGGGCTGGCCTGGGGCGCGACTACACGGTCTTCGCGACCGTCGACGGGCGCGTCCGGTTCAGCCACGCTACCCGCGACAAGAAACGCATCAGCGTGGAGGGTGGGGCGTGAAGCCCGATATCCATCCGCGGTATCACCAGGCGACCGTCACCTGCGGGTCGTGCGGCACGGTCTACACGATGGGCTCGACCCGGCCGGAGCTGCACGTTGACGTGTGCGCGAACTGCCATCCCTTCTACACCGGCAAGCAGACCATCGTCGACACGGCCGGCCAGGTCGAGCGCTTCCAGAAGCGGTTGGAGCGGTCGGCGCGCAGCTGACGCCGTCTGACGCACAGCCGTCGGCGGGTAGACTGCCGGCCATGGCCCCCTCGTTCGCCTACGGCGGTCAGGCGCTGCTCGAGGGAGTCCTGATGCGGGGCCCCGAGGCCATCGGGGTCGCACTGCGCCGCCCCGACGGCACCATCACGTGGGCGGCCGAGCGACTCGACTCGCCGCTCCACCGCCACAGGCTCGCGCGGGCGCCATTCGTGCGCGGCGTCGTGCTGCTGTACGACACGCTGGTCATCGGGACGCGGTGGCTGATGCGTTCAGGGAGCGTCGCCGCGGCCGGCCAGGGCGTGGAATTGGGTGGCCGCGCGGTGGCCCTCACGCTTGCCCTGACGCTGGCCATCGCGGTGGGCGTGTTCATCCTGCTGCCGCTCTTCCTGGCCCAGGCAGGCCTGCAGGCGGCCGGCAGCGGCGACCAGCCGATCCTGCAGCGCCTGCTGGAGGCGCTCATCCGGGTCGCCCTGTTCGTTGGGTACCTGCTGGTGGTGAGCCGCACCAGCGAAGTGCAGCGCGTATTCCAGTACCACGGCGCAGAGCACATGACGATCCATGCGCTCGAGCACCAGGACCCGCTCACGGTGGCGTCCATCCGCCGGTACCCCACGGCCCATCCGCGCTGTGGCACCGAGTTCCTGGTCGTGTTCATCATCGTGAGCATCGTGGTGTTCAGTCTGGTCAGCACCCCGAACCTGATCGTGGCCCTGCTGGCGCGGGTCGTCCTCATCCCGGTCGTCGCGGCCATCAGCTATGAGCTGCTGCGCATCGGGGCGCGGTACCGGCAGCACGTCCTGGTGCGCTGGATGTTCGCGCCGGGCATCTGGCTGCAGCGCATCACCACCAGCCAGCCGGACGACGGCATGATCGAGGTCGCCGTGGCCTCGCTGCGCGAGGCGTTGCGGGCCAACGGCCAGGCCGCCCCGGTGGGCTCGCTGGATCCCCCGCGCGTGCCGCTCGTGCTGGGCGCTCCGCTGGAGCCTGGCGCGGCCACATGACCCTGGAGCAGCGGTTGCTGGAGATCGAGGCCCAGGCCGCAGACATCCACGAACGCCTCTCCGACCCGGCCGTGGCCACCGACCCGACCGCGCTAAAGCGCTACGGCAAGGACCTGGCGCGCCTGGAGCCGGTCGTGGCCATCGCCCAGCGCCTGCGGCAGACCCGTGAGGAGCTGGCCGGGGCGCATCAGGTCCGTGATGAAGCGGCCGACGCGGAGATGCACCAGCTGGCCCATGACGAGGTGATCCGGCTGGAGGCCCGCCAGGTCGAGTTGGAGGCGGAGCTGCGCCGCCTCCTGCTGCCGCGTGATCCCAACGACGACCGCAGCGTGATCATCGAGATCCGCGCCGGCACGGGCGGCGAGGAGGCGGCCCTCTTCGCCGCCCAGCTGTACCGCATGTACGTGCGCTACGCGGAGCGGCATCGCTGGCCGACCGACCTGTTGAGCGCCAGTGAGACCGGGCTGGGGGGCCTCCGTGAAGCCATCCTGGAGGTGCGCGCGGACGGCGCCTTCAGCCGCCTCAAGTTCGAGGGCGGCGTCCACCGCGTGCAGCGGGTGCCTGAGACCGAGTCGAGCGGCCGGATCCACACCTCGACCGCGACCGTGGCGGTGCTGCCGGAAGCCGACGAGGTGGAGGTCCAGATCGACGAGGACAAGGACCTGCGGGTGGAGGTCAAGCGCTCGTCGGGACCGGGCGGCCAGAGCGTCAACACGACCGACTCGGCCGTCCGCATCACCCATCTCCCGAGCGGCCTGGTGGTGGAGATCCAGGACGAGAAGAGCCAGATCAAGAACCGGGCCAAGGCGATGGCCGTGCTGCGCGCGCGGCTGCTCGAGATGGAGCAGCGGCGAGCGCACGAGGCGGAGGCGGCCGTGCGCCGCAGCATGGTCGGCACCGGCGAGCGATCCGAGAAGGTGCGCACGTACAACTTCCCGCAGGACCGGCTGACGGACCATCGCATCGGGCTGGACCTGCACAACCTGCCGGCCATCCTCGACGGCGACCTGGACCGGCTGATCGACGCCCTGGTCACGACCGACCAGGCCGAGCGGCTGGCGCACCTCGACCCGAGCTCGGGTCCCTGACGAGGTGCCTTCGGTCCACGATCTCCTGGAGCCGGCCGTGGCACGCCTTCGCGCGGCAGGATCGACGTCGGCGCGGCTGGACGCCGAGCTGCTCCTCGGCCACGTCCTGGGCATCGACCGGACGGCGGTGCTGGCCCACCCGGAGGCGCCGGTGGGCACCGGCCAGGTGGCCGCCTTCGAGGCTGCCGTCGTGCGACGGGAGGCCGGTGAGCCGGTGGCCTACATCCGCGGCGTGAAGGAGTTCTATGGCCTCGCGTTGCGGGTCGACGGGCGCGCCCTCATCCCGCGGCCGGAGACGGAGTTGCTGGTCGAGCTCGCGAGGGACTGGCTCACGACGCGCCTGACGGCGGCCCCGCGCGGACCCGACGCTGCGCCGGTACAGGTCCTCGACGTGGGCACCGGGAGCGGGGCGATCGCGGTCGCGCTGGCCGTCGTGCTGCGGCGGCGCGGCTACGGGTCGGCCGTCCGCTTCACGGCATCGGACGTATCGCCCGACGCCCTGCATCTCGCGGTCGAGAATGCCGTGGGCCACGGTGTCGCGGATGTCATCGACTTCCAGCGCGCCGATCTGCTCGACGGCCCCGGCGTGGGCGACGGGCCTGCGTCGTCGTGGGCCGCCCGGGCCGACCTGGTGCTGGCCAACCTGCCCTACATCCCCAGCGCTGTCCTGCCCTCGCTGCCGGTGGCTGCCTCGTTCGAACCGGCGCTTGCCCTTGATGGCGGTCCGGACGGGCTGGCCCTGCTGCGGCGACTGCTCACGGGCCTGCCCGCGGCGCTCACCGACGATGGCTGCGCGCTCCTGGAGATCGGCGGCGACCAGGCGGCCGCGGCCCGTGCGGCGGCCGCCGACGCCGTGCCTGGCTGGGCGGTGAGGGTACATGATGATCTGGGCGGCTCCCCGCGGGTGCTCGAGATCGCGCAGGCTGCAACGCCCGCGTGAATGGTCGCCGCACGCCGAGCCGCCTCCCCGAGCCGCCCATCCGGCTGGTGGCGGCGGACCTCGACGGGACGCTCATCGGCGACGACCTGGCCGTCCGACCGCGCGTCGCCGCCGCGGTGGCAGAGGCCCAGGCGCGCGGTGTCATGGTGGTCATCGCCACCGGCCGGATGTATCGCAGCAGCGTGCGGTTCGCGCGGGCCCTGGGCCTGCACGCCCCGCTCATCTGCTACCAGGGCGCCTACGTACGCGAGCTGGCGGTGGGCGACGCGCCAGCACCGCCACCCCTGCGCCACCTGACCCTGCCGGCCGAGGTGGCCCGGGCCGCGGTGCGCTGGTCCCGCGAACAGGGCCTGGACCCGCACGTCAACATCGACGACCGTCTGGTCATGGAGCTCGGCGACGAGGGTGCGGCCGACTACGAGCGGCGCCTGGGCATCGACGCCGACTTCGTGACCGACCTCGTGGCGGCGGTGCGTGGCCCGGTCACCAAGGTCCTCGCGGTCGGGTCGGCCGGGGCGCCCGAGCGCGCCCTCGCCGCGGGTCGCGCCGCCTTCGCCGGCCGCGCCGAGGTGACCGTGTCGCACCCGGAATACCTGGAGTTCACCTCGCCCGGGGTGACCAAGGGCCAGGCCCTGCGCTGGCTGGCCCGCCGCATGCACGTGCCGCTCGCGGCCACGATGGCCATCGGCGACCAGTTCAACGACCTCGAGATGCTGGCCGTGGCGCGCCACGGGGTGGCCATGGGGGCGGCGCCGGCGGTCGTCAGGGCGGCGGCGCGGTACGAGACGGCGACCGTTGACGAGGATGGCGCCGCGCTGGCCATCGAGGCGCTCGTCCTGGGCCGCGGGCACCTGGCCGCGCGCCGATGAGCGGTCTCCGCCCGGCACCGGCCCCGCTGGGCGACCCACGCGTCATCGCGGCGGATGACCCGGCGGCGCTGGCGACCGTGACCCGGGCGCTCCGCGACGGGCTGCTCGTGGCCCTCCCGACCGAGACGGTCTACGGGGTCGCCTGCGCCCTGACGGCGGCGGCCCTCGATCGGCTGCTGGCGGCCAAGGGCCGCCCGTCCAGCAAGGGCATCACGCTCCTCGTCGACGACCTGGCCAGCGCGGCACATCTGGTCGCGTCCTCTCGTGACGCCGAGGCCCTGGCGGCGCGCTTCTGGCCCGGGCCGCTGACCCTCGTGTTGCCGCTGCGGGCGGGGGAGCGCCTGCCCGACGCGGTGACCGGCGGCACGTCCACCGTCGGCCTGCGGGTGCCCGACGACCAGCTGGCGCGGGCGCTGGCGCGCGCCATGGGGCCCCTGCCCCTGACGTCGGCCAACCGCAGCGGAGAGGCCGCGGCCCGTGACGCGCACGAGGTCGTCGCGGCCCTGGGGCGCGCGGTGGCCGTCGTGGTCGACGGCGGGCCCTCGCCGGGTGGCGTGCCCTCGACCGTGGTGGCCCTCGGCCAGGGGCCGTTCCAGGTCCTGCGCGCGGGGCCGATCGCCGCCGATGATGTCGCGCGGGCGCTGGAGGGCTGACGCGTACACTGGAGAGGCAGGCATGGCGCTGTGGAGGAGAGCATGACCGCGACGCAGGCGGCCCCGGCGCCCGGCCTCGGCTGGGCGTCGCTGGCCACGGTGGACCCCGAGCTGTGGACCGCGATGGTCGCCGAGCGGCGGCGGCAGCACGACAAGATCGAGTTGATCGCCAGCGAGAACTACACCTACGCGGCGGTCATGGAGGC
>JBIOID010000117.1:0-6012 GCA_044449585.1 Candidatus Limnocylindrales bacterium | reverse complement strand
GGAGCGCCGGCTCCGTGCCGTCGTAGGCGACGAGGATCTTCTTCATGGCTGACGCTCCTAGCGCTGATCGTCGCTCCCTCGCCCCCCCGGGCGCCGGCAACGCCGGGACCCGGTCGGGCAGGCTCACCGTACGACCGGCCCGCCGGCGCGCCTAGGGCAGCACGTCACGCTGGCGCGGGTCGAACGGCCCGCCGGCGCGCTACAGTCAGCGCGACCAGGCGACTGCGGCGGAGGAGCACCTGATGACCCGCCCCGAGGAGCGGCCCAGCGGCACCTTCACCCTGCTGCCGCGCGGGCCCTTCTCGCTGGGGCTGGCCGCGAGTCACGTCTTCGGGCCGCGTGACCCCGCCCCGGTCCGACCGCTGATGCGGCTGGCGTTCTGCGTCGATGGCTACGCCCAGCTGGCCGGCGTGGTGCTGACCGAGCGGTCCGACGGCGCCATCGCCGGCGAGATCCGCGGCGCCACCGATATCGCCGCGGTGCGTGACCAGGTGGCCCGCATCGTCTCGCTCGACCACGATGGCACGGGGTGGCCGGCGGTGGGCCGGCGTGATTCCCTGATCGGCCGCCTGCAGGCTCGTTATCCGGGCTTCCGGCCGGTACTCCACCACTCGCCCTACGAGGCGGCCGCCTGGGCCGTCCTGGCCGGCCATCGCTCGGGCCGGCAGGCCGATAGCCTGCGGCGGCGCCTGGGCGAGTCGCTCGGCCGGACGTTCCTTCTCGACGGTGAGGAGCTGACGGCCTTCCCGACGCCGCAGGCCATCCTCGATGCGCCGGCCCTGCCCCTGCCGTCGCCCGAGCAGGATCGGCGCCTGCGGGCGGTCGCGCGCGCGGCCCTCGACGGCGTGCTCGACCCGGCCCGCCTCCGGGCGCTCGACCCCGACGAAGCCCGCGCCCGGATCCAGGCCCTGCCCGGGCTGGGCCCGTTCTATGCCGGCCTGGTGGCCATCCGCGCGGTGGGCCCGACCGATGCCCCCACCGTGGAGGGCGACCGCCTCCTGGGGGTATTGCGCCACTACGAGGGGGACGAGGCGCCACGCGACACGGCGGGCCTCACGAGCCGGATGGAGCGCTGGCGCCCCTTCCGCACCTGGAGCGTCGTGCTGCTGCGGCGCGCGGCCTACGAGGACGGCGTGGGCTGAGGCCGGATCGCCGCCCGGCGTGCCCGGTAGAACTCGAGGGGTTCGGGTGGCAGCGGGGTCACCCCGGCGATCAGGTCGGCCGCCTTCTCCGCCAGCATCATCACCGGGGCGTAGATATTGCCGTTCGTGATGTATGGCATGGCCGAGGCGTCCACGACGCGCAGGCCCTCGAGGCCATGCACGCGCATCGTCAGCGGATCGACGACCGCGCCTCCGTCCGTGCCCATGCGGCACGTGCACGAAGGGTGGAGGGCCGTCTCCGCATCACTGGCCACCCAACCCAGGATCTGCTCGTCGCTGGCGACCGTCGGGCCGGGCGACAGCTCACCCGCGCTGTACGGTTTGAAGGCCGGCTGGTTCAGGATGTGGCGGGCCACTCCGATGGCCTCCAGCCACTCCCGGCGATCCTGGCCGGTCGACAAGTAGTTGAAGCGCACCGCGGGATGGACACGCGGATCGCGGCTCACGATGCGCACCGAGCCACGCGCGTCGGAGTACATCGGCCCCACGTGGACCTGGTAGCCATGGCCGCCGGCCGGTGCGCTGCCGTCGTAGCGGATGGCCAGGGGCAGGAAATGGAACATCAGGTTGGGATACGCGACCTGGCCATCGCCGCGCACGAAACCGCCGCCCTCGAAGTGGTTGGTGGCACCCGGGCCACGACGCAGGAAGAGCCATTGGAAGCCGATCCAGGGACGCCGCCACGTCTGGAGCGCCGGCTGCATCGAGACCGGCAGCCTGCTGCCGTACTGGATGTAGACCTCGAGGTGATCCTGCAGGTTGGCACCGACCCCCGGTAGGTCGGCCACGATGGGCACGCCGAGCGCCTCCAGGTCGGCCGCCGGGCCGACCCCCGACAGCTGCAGCAGCTGCGGTGAATTGAACGCTCCGCCGCACAGGATGACCTCACCCGCCCGCACCTGGCGCGGCCCGCCGCGGCCGGACAGGTACTCCACGCCGACCGCCCGCCGTCCCTCGAAGAGGATGCGGGTGACGAACGCGCGCGTCTCGACGCGCAGGTTGGAGCGGCGCATGGCGGGGTGGAGGTAGGCGCCGGCGGCGCTCAGCCGACGCGCCCGGTGGATGTTGCGATCGAAGGGCGCGAACCCTTCCTGGCGGTAGCCGTTGACGTCGTCGGTGAGCACATAGCCGGCTTGCTGCACGGCCTGGAAGAAGGCCCGGAAGAGCGGCCCGTCGGCCGGCCCCCGCTCGAGCACGAGCGGTCCGCTGCGGCCGCGAAAGGGGTCGTCGGGGCGGGCGGCCAGGCAGGTCTCCATCCGCTTGAAGTAGGGCAGGCAGGCGGCATAGCCCCATGAGGCCATGCCGGGATCGGCCGCCCAGCGCTCGTAGTCGAGCGGATTGCCGCGCTGGAAGATCATGCCGTTGATGCTGCTCGAGCCGCCCAGGACGCGCCCTCGGGCGTGGTAGATACGCCGGCCGTTCATGTGCGGCTCGGGCTCCGACTCGTAGCGCCAGTCGTAGAAACGGCTGCCGATGGGGAAGGTCAGCGCGGCGGGCATGTGGATGAAGACGTCGAAGCGGTAGTCCGATCGCCCGGCCTCCAGGACCAGCACGCGCTTGGCCGGATCGGCACTCAGCCGGCCGGCCAGCACGCTGCCCGCGGAGCCGCCACCGATGATCAGGAAGTCGTACCCGGCGCCCATCGCTCCCTCGCAGCCACCGGCTCGGTTGCGCCGCCGGTGGAGTGGGCCGAATACTACGCAGGTGTCCGACCCGCCCGTCGTCCGCCCGAGCAGGTCACTGCACATCGGCGGGCAGTGGCTGCCGGCGGCATCGGGGGCGACGTTCGAGGCCACCAGCCCGGCCGATGGACGGCGCATCGGCGAACTCGCCTCGGGTGACCGCGCCGACGCCCAGCGCGCCATCCTGGCCGCGCGGGAAGCCGCTGCCGGCTGGGCGATGACCTCCGCATTCACGCGGGCCGCGGCCCTCACCCGCGTCGCTGATCTGGTCGAGCGACGCCGCGACCAGCTGGCCCGCGCGCTGTCGGAGGATCAGGGCAAGCCGCTGCGGGCCGAGGCGTATGACGAGGTCGACGAACTGCTCGTCTACTGGCGCATGGCGGCGGCCGACGCGACGAGGCTGGAGGGTCTCCTGCCGCCGTCGGTGGATGCCCGTAAGCGCGTCCTGGTGCAGCGCGTCCCGCGCGGCGTGGTGGGCGTCATCACGCCCTGGAACTGGCCCTACACGATGGCCGCCGAGCTCATCGCCCCGGCCCTGGCGGCAGGCAACACGGTCGTCTGGAACCCGGCCCGTCACACCTCGCTGTGCTCGATGCGCCTGGCCGAGTGCATCGTCGAGGCCGACCTGCCGCCGGGCGTCTTCAACGTGGTCACCGGCGCCGGCGAGGTGGTGGGCGACGAGATCGCGGGGCACCCGGCCACGGCCGCGGTCGGTTTCGTGGGCTCCATCACGACCGGTCTCCACATCGCCCGCCGCGCCGTCGGCAAGGACCTCCTGCTCGAGCTGGGCGGCAACGGGCCGCTGGTCGTGATGGACGACGCCGACATCCCGGCGGCCGTCGCGGCCACGCTCACCGCGTGCTTCCTCAATGCCGGCCAGAGCTGCACGGCCGGCGAGCGCATCCTGGTCCAGCGCGCGGTCCACGAACGGTACCTGGCGGCCCTCGTGGAGGCCGTGGCCGACCGGGTCACGCTGGGTGATCCCCTGGCCGAGGCGACGACCATGGGCCCGCTCAACAATGACGCCACGGCCGCGAAGGCGGCCCGTCACGTCGCAGGCGCGGTCGCGGACGGCGCTCGACTGGTCGCCGGCGGGCAGCGCCAGCCGCACCTTGGCAGCCCGCTCTTCTACGCGCCGACCGTGCTCGACGGGGTGACCGAGGCGATGGCGGTGGCGCGCGAGGAGACCTTTGGACCGGTCGTGCCGATCACCACCATCGACGATGAGGCCGAGGCCATCCGCATCGTCAACGCGTCGTCGTACGGCCTGCTCTCCGCTATCTTCACGCAGGACCTGCGCCGCGGTCTGCGCTTCGCCGAGTCGGTCCACAGCGGCTGGGTCAACATCAACGAGGGCACGAACTACTGGGAGTCGCACCTGCCCTTCGGGGGCGGCGCGGGCACCGCCAGCGGCGTCGGTCGCGTCGGCGGTCGCTTCTCGCTGGAGCGGCTGACCCAGCTCAAGACCATCGTCATCAACCTGGCCTGAACGGTCGCGCGGCCGGAGGAGGAGCAGCAGCCATGGCGGTACCGGAGCGAGCCCGGGTCGTGGTCATCGGCGCGGGCATCGTCGGCAACAGCATGGCCTATCACCTCGCGCGCCTCGGATGGCGGGACATCGTGCTGCTCGACAAGGGCCCGCTGCCCAATCCGGGCGGCTCCACCGGCCACGCGTCCAACTTCATCTACCTGACCGATCACTCCAAGGAGATGACGGCCTTCACGGTCGACAGCGCCCGGCAGTACGTGGAGCTGGGCGTGGCCACGCAGAGCGGCGGCCTGGAGGTGGCGCGAACGCCGGCGCGCATGGAGGAGCTGAAGCGGCGGCTGGCCGCGTCGCACGCCTGGGGCGTGGAGGCCGAGCTGATCTCCCCGGAGGCGGCCCAGCGCCTCGTGCCGTTCCTTGACCAGACGGTCATCCGCGGCGCCTTCCACGCGCCCGGCGTGCTGGTCGTCGACTCGTTGCGCGCGGGCACGCTGATGCGGGAACGGGCGCAGGCGTTGGGCGCCCTGACCATCGCCGCCGGCGTCGAAGTGACCGGCCTGGACGTGGAGCACGGCGCCATCCGCCGCGTCCACACGGATGGGGGCTCCATCGAGGCCGAGACCGTCGTCATCGCCTGCGGCGTGTGGAGCCCGCGCATCGCGCGCATGGCCGGGGCGTCCATCCCCCTCACGCCGGCCGTCCACCAGATGATCAGCCTCGGGCCGGTGCCGCGCTTCGCCGGCACGGTCGGCGAGATCACCTACCCGATCGTGCGCGACATGGACACCAACATGTACGAACGGCAGCACGGCGGTGACCTCGAGGTGGGCTCGTACGCCCATCGGCCCATCCTGATGGACGCCGACCAGATCCCCTCCATCGCAGCGTCGGCCCTCTCCCCCACCGAGCTGCCGTTCACGCGCGACGACTTCGAACTGCAGCTGGAGCAGGCCCTCGAGCTGATGCCCGAGATCGTGGGCGACGAACACGTGGGCATCCGCCATGCCATCAACGGCCTGTTGTCCCTGACGCCCGACGGGGCGCCGATCCTGGGCCAGACGCCGGAGGTGCGTGGCCTGTGGTCGGCGGCGGCCATCTGGATCAAGGAGGGCCCGGGCATCGCCCGGACGGTGGCCGAGTGGATGACCACGGGCCAGCCGGAGATCGACCCGCACGGCTCGGACGTGGCCCGCTTCTACGATCACCAGCGCACCGATCACCACATCCGGGCCCGCTCGGCCGAGGGCTTCAACAAGACCTACGGGATCGTCCACCCGATGGAGCAGTGGGCTTCCAACCGCGACCTGCGCCTCTCGCCGATGAACGGCCGCGAACGGGACCTGGGGGCCGTCTTCTTCGAGACGGCCGGCTGGGAGCGGCCCTACTGGTACGAGAGCAACGCCCCGCTCCTGGCCGAGTTCGGCGACCGCGTCATGCCGCGCGAGGCGGAGTGGGAGGCACGTTGGTGGTCGCCGCTCATCAACGCCGAGCACCTCGCCATGCGCGAGCGAGCGGGCATCGTGGACCTGTCCGCCTTTGCCATCTTCGATGTCACCGGCCCGGGCGCCGCGGCCGCGCTGGAGCACCTGTGCGTGGCCCGCATCGACGTGCCGGTCGGTCGCGTCGTCTACACGCCGCTGCTCAACGAGGCGGGCGGCATCTACGCCGACCTGACCATCAT
>JBIOID010000116.1:0-6015 GCA_044449585.1 Candidatus Limnocylindrales bacterium | reverse complement strand
CGCTGGCGCGTATCCCGCCGGCGGAAGACGCCGTCTGGTTCGCCGGTCGCGAGATCGAGATCGAGGTCCTCGGGGCGAGCATGCCGCTGGAACTCGATGGCACGGCGGTGCGTGGGCCGGTGGGCGGCCTCATCCGGTTCAGCGCAGAACCGGGCGCCCTCGTCATGCGGCTGCCGATGGGCAGCCAGCGCGGCAGCGGTGCGCTCAGCCCGCCGCCCAGCGGGCCACTCGACCGATCAGATGACGCGCTCCCGTCCGTGCCACCAGAGCCTCGAAAGCGGGCCGCGGGACGCCGCGCCAGCGGAGCTCGACCAGCGACTCAGAGACGGGCGCGTCCAGGCGCAGCCGGGCCAGCTCACGGTACAGGAACGCCTGCGCCCGATCATCGCGCAGGACCTGGGCCAGCGCCGGCGCCCCGCGTACCGCCAGGTCCCACTGCGACGCCCGCTCCGGGATCGCCTCCAGCCGGCCGTAGCGCCGCAGCACGGCGGCGGCCGACTTGGCGCCCCAGCCGGTCAGGCCGGGGTAGCCATCGGAGCTGTCGCCGACCAGGGCCAGGTAGTCGGGGATGCTGGCCGGGTCGACGCCGAACTTGGCACGCACCGCGTCCGCGTCGAGGAGCAGGCCGCGGCGGCGGTCGAAGCACACCACGCGGCCGTCTTCGCGGACGCACTGGGTCATGTCCTTGTCCGGCGACAGGATGACGACGCGCTCCACGCCGGCGTGGTCCGCGAACCGGGCGGCCGCGGTGCCGATGGCATCGTCCGCCTCGAACTCGACCATCGGCCACACCACGAGGCCGATGGCGCGCAAGGCATCCTCCGCCAGCCCGAACTGGGCCAGCAGCTCGGGCGGCATGCCGGCTTCCGTCTTGTAGCCGGCGTACCGGTCGTTGCGCCAGGAGCGGATGACATGGTCGGTGGCGCACCCGACATGGGTGACGCCCGGCTCACGCAGCAAGCCCAGGACGCTTTCAACGAGGCCCACCACGGCGCCCACCGGACGCCCGTCAGGGTCGTCGCTGGGCGGTCGCCCGAAGTGCGCCCGGAACAGCTCGTACGTGGCGTCCAGCAGGTGGACTTGCACTGGTCCGTCAGGTCCCGGGCAGGGCGTCGATGCGGGCCGCCAGGATGAAGTCGTTGCGCGTGAGGCCGTGGGCGGCCAGCGTGGTGAGCCGAACCGTCAGGCGGCCCCACGAGATGGCCATCTCGGGGTGGTGCCCCTGCGCCTGGGCCAGCAGCGCGATGCGCGTGGCCAGCGCGAACGCATCGCCGAACTCGCCGGTCACGAAGTCCCGGCGCAGCTCGTCGTCGTTGATGTGCCAGCGTTCATCCAGCTCGACCGCCAGCTCCTCGATCTCGAAATGGCTGAAGGCGCTCGTGCCGCCGCGCACGGGCTGGCAGTGCTCGCGCGCCAGGCTCGAGGCGGCCCGCTCGGGAGCCCGGTCGGTCATGCCCCGGCGGCCGACCCCGCCGCCTCGGCGGCTTCGATCGCGGGCTCATCGGCCGCCTGTGCCTCCGCTTCGGCAGCGCGCACCCCACCCTGGCCCGCCATCGCCGCGCCGACGATGCCGGAGGTGTTGAGCATGGCGGCCGCGACCAGGGGTGCGCGCGTCTCCAGATAGCGCCCGTAGCGCGCGATCTCCTTGCTCACACCGCCGCCCAGGATGATCAGGTCGGGCGAGAAGTAGGTCTCGATGAGGGCCAGGTACGCATTGAACTGGTGGGCCCACGCCTTCCAGCCCAGGCCCCGCCGCTCCCGGGCCGCTCCGCCGACGAGCCGCTCGGCGTCGCGGCCGTGCAGCTGAAGGTGGCCCAGCTCCGTGTTGGGCACCAGCTGGCCGTCCACCAGCAGGGCCGAGCCGATGCCCGTCCCGATGGTCAACAGCATGACCACGCCGGCCTGACCACGGCCCGCCCCGAAGGCGACTTCGGCCAGGCCGGCCGCGTCGGCATCGTTGATGACGACGATGGGCCGCCCGAGACGGTCGGACAGCATCTGCTGCACCGGCGCACCGATGAAGGCCGCGTCGACATTGGCCGCGCTCATCGAACGGCCGTCCTTGATGACGGCCGGGAAGCCGGCCCCGCCGCACATGTCGGGCGTCAGCCAGCCGCCCTCGCTGAGGCGCTCGCAGACACGCCCCGCCACCTCCACGACCGCGGTCGGTGTGGCGGGCTGGGGTGTCCGCTCGCGGACGCGATCCGAGACCAGGGTGCCGCTCGCCAGATCCACCACGGCACCCTTGATGCCCGTGCCCCCGATGTCGATGCCGAGTGCGCGACCCGTCAGTGCCACAGGGGCAGGATACGTCGGGGCGCCCTAAGATTGGGCAGCATGTTCGACCAGTACGGCGACTACAAGCGTCACCTGCCGGACCGGGACGCGGCGGAGACGCAGGACTGGCTGGACTCCCTCGACTCGGTCGCGCGCCAGGAAGGCGCCGATCGCGCCCAGTTCATCCTGTATCGCCTCCTCAAGCGCGCACGCCAGCTTCAGCTCGGCCTGCCGGCCCTGACCCAGACGCGCTACATCAACACCATCAGCCCCGAGCAGGAGCCGCCCTTCCCGGGCGACGAGGAGATCGAGCATCGCATCCGGCGCATGGTGCGCTGGAACGCCGTGGCGATGGTGCTGCGGGCCAACAACCTGAGCCCGGGCATCGGCGGCCACCTGGCCACCTATGCCTCGGCGGCCACGTTGTACGAGGTCGGCTTCAACCACTTCTTCCGGGGCAAGGACCTGCCCGACGGCGGCGATCACGTGTTCTACCAGGGCCACGCCGCGCCGGGCGTGTATGCCCGCGCGTTCCTGGAGGGCCGCCTGACGGAGGCGCAGCTGGATCACTTCCGGCGCGAGGTGGTGCCCGGCAGCGGGCTCAGCTCCTACCCCCACCCGCGGCTCATGCCGGAGTTCTGGGAGTTCCCCACGGTCTCCATGGGCCTGGGGCCGCTGGCCGCCATCTACCAGGCGCGCTTCGACCGCTACCTCGCCGCCCGCGGCATCAAGGACACGTCCGCGAATCGCACGTGGGCGTTCCTGGGCGACGGCGAGATGGACGAGCCGGAGGCGCTGGCGGGCCTGTCGCTCGCCGGCCGCGACGGCCTGGACAACCTGACCTTCGTGGTCAACTGCAACCTGCAGCGGCTGGACGGTCCGGTGCGCGGCAACGGCAAGGTCATCCAGGAGCTGGAAGGCCTGTTCCGGGGCGCCGGCTGGAACGTCATCAAAGTCATCTGGGGCCGCGAATGGGATCCCCTCCTGGCGCGCGACGAGGACGGCATCCTGGTCCATCGCATGAACGAGACGCTGGACGGGGAGTTCCAGAAGTTCTCGGTCGAGTCGGGGGCCTACATCCGCGAGCACTTCTTCGGCGGGGACCCGCGCCTGGCCGAGATGGTCGCCGGCCTGAGCGACGACGACCTGACCCGGCTGCGCCGCGGCGGCCACGACATCCACAAGGTCTACGCGGCCTATCGCGCCGCGCTCGACCATCGCGGCGCCCCGACGGTCATCCTGGCCAAGACGGTCAAGGGCTGGACGCTCGGACCGGGCGTCGAAGGGCGCAACATCACCCACCAGGCCAAGAAACTGTCGGAGGCCGAGCTGAAGGTCTTCCGCGACCGCCTCGAGTTGCCCATCCCGGACGCCAGGCTGAAGGAGGCGCCCTACTACCACCCCGGGCCCAAGGCGCCCGAGATCGAATACCTGGTCGCCCGTCGGGCCGCCCTGGGGGGACCGCTGCCGCGCCGCGTGGTGCACCCGGTGACCGTCGAGCTGCCCGGCGACCCCGTGTACGCCGAGTTCATGAGCGGTTCCGGGACGCAGGAAGCCTCGACCACGATGGCCTTCGCCAAGCTGCTGCGGAACCTGCTGCGGGCCCCCGGCCTGGGGCCCCGGGTGGTGCCCATCGTGCCCGACGAGGCGCGCACGTTCGGCATGGACCCGCTCTTCAAGGAGGTCGGCATCTACGCCGCCCGCGGCCAGCTGTACGACCCGGTCGATGCCAACCTCGTGCTCTCGTATCGCGAGGCGAAGGACGGCCAGGTGCTCGAGGAGGGCATCACCGAGGCCGGCTCGGCCGCGTCGTTCCAGGCCGCCGCGACGAGCTACGCGACCCACGGGCAACCGATGGTGCCCTTCTACATCTTCTACTCGATGTTCGGCTTCCAGCGCACCGGGGACCAGTTCTGGGCCATCGGCGACGCCCGCAGCCGGGGCTTCATGCTCGGTGCCACGGCCGGCCGCACCACGCTCAACGGCGAGGGCCTCCAGCACGAGGACGGCCATTCGCTGCTGCTCGCCTCGACCATCCCGTCGGTGCGCGCATACGACCCAGCCTTTGCCTACGAGACGGCGCTCATCATCCGCGACGGTCTGCACAGCATGGTCGTGGAGGGCCAGGACGTCGTCTACTACCTCACCCTGTACAACGAGAACTACGCCATGCCGCCCCTGCCGGTCGGGGCTGAGGAGGGCGTCGTGCGCGGCCTGTACCGCTTCCGCGAGGCGCCGCCGGTGACCGGCCAGGGACGTCCACCGCGCGCCACGATCCTGGCCAGCGGCGCCTTGATGCAGGAGGCGCTGCGCGCCCAGGGCCTGCTGGCAGACCGGTTCGGCGTGGCCGCCGAGGTGTGGAGCGCGACCTCCTACCAGCGCCTGCGCGCGGAGGCGCTCGAGGTGGATCGCTGGAACCGCCTGCATCCCGACGAACCGGCGCGCGTGCCGTACGTGACGGCGCAGCTCGCCGCCGCGGCGGCCCGGGGGCCGGTGGTCGCGGTGAGCGACTTCATGAAGGCGGTGCCCGACCAGATCGCACGGTGGGTGCCGGGTGATGCGTGGGTCGCCCTGGGGACCGACGGCTTCGGGCGCAGCGACACGCGCCAGGCCCTCCGACGGTTCTTCGAGATCGACGCCGAGCACGTCGCACAGGCCGTCCTCGGCGAGCTCGCCCGCTGCGGACAGCTCGAGGCGAGCGTGGCGCGCCGCGGACGCGACGACCTGGGCATCGACGCGGAGGCTCCGTACCCGCCGGGCGACTGATGGGTCGACGCCCCGCGGGGCCCCAGGGGCGTGCACGCGCCATCCGCCTCCTGGGCGGCGTGGCCGGTCTGCTCGCGCTCCTCGAGGCGGTGCCGGCCGTCGCAGCCGCCCATTCCATCACCGGGCGCTTTCCCTCGCCGCTGCCACTGGGCGCCTACCTGGCCGGCGCGGCCGTCGCCGTCGCGCTGTCCTTCAGCCTGGTCCTTTCGCGCCAGCCCGTCGTCGTGCCATCGGGCGTCGGTCGATCGCGGCGTGTCCCGACCGCCCTGCGCGCCGTGCTCCGGCTCGTCGGCCTGGCGGGCTGGGCCGCGGTGCTGCTCCAGACCGCCCTGGTCGCCCAGCCCGGTGACGCCGATGTCGGCTCGCTCTTCCTGTGGGTCTATGGCTGGGTCGGGCTGGCCGTGCTGTCGGCCCTCGTCGGGCCCGTGTGGGCGTGGCTCGATCCGTTCGACGGGCTGGCCCGCCTGGCGGGCGTGGCGGTCCGCCGCCTGGGCCTCGAAGGTCCCCGGCCGGCCGCGTACCCCACTCGTCTCGGTCACTGGCCGGCCCTGGCGGCGTACGCCTACTTCATCTGGCTCGAGCTGGCCGTGACCAACGGCGGCGGCGGCGTATACCTCGGGCTGAGCCTCGCCGGCTACACGCTGGTGACCATGGCCGGCATGCTGGTCTACGGACGCGCCACGTGGCGCCGCCAGGCGGAGGCCTTCACGGTCTGGTTCGGCCTGCTCGGCCGCCTCGCGCCTCGGGTGCTGGCGGACGATCCTGACGTGGGTGCAGCCGAGGACGTCGAACCGACGGCCGCGGCCGTCGACGAGGATCCTCCCGTCGGCCTTCTCGGTCCGGGCCACGTGTGGACGCGGCGCTACGCGTCGGGTCTGATCCATGCCCGCTGGCTGGTCTCGGAAGTGGCCCTCGTCGCCATGGCTATCGCCGGGGTCATCTTCGACGGCCTGTCGCAGACAAAGCCCTGGT
>JBIOID010000115.1:0-6067 GCA_044449585.1 Candidatus Limnocylindrales bacterium | reverse complement strand
GCGTCGAGCTGGCGGGCGAGATCGAAGCCGTGGGCCCAGCCATACGTGAGTTCCGTGTCGGCGATCACGTCTTTGGCACCCCACCCGGCTTCGGAGCCCACGCCGAGTACATCTGTCTGCGGGAGAGCGCCGCCCTGGCGCGCATGCCGGACGGCCTGAGCTTCGAAGAAGCCGCGGCGGTGTGCGATGGAGCCGGTCAGGCCCTGTCCACGCTGCGCCTCGCGCATGTCCAGCGGGGTCAGCGGATCGTCATCTACGGCGCGTCCGGGTCCCTGGGGACGGCGGCGGTCCAGCTCGCCAAGGAGCTCGGCGCGCATGTCACCGGCGTGTGCAGCACCAGGAACATGCAGCTCGTCCGATCACTCGGCGCCGACGCGGTGATCGACTACACGCAGGAAGACCTCACCGGGAACGGGCAGAGCTACGACGCGATCATCGACGCCGTCGGCAAGTACTCATTCCACCGGGGCCGGCGCGCGCTCAAGCCAGGCGGCGTGTACATCGCCACGGACCTAGGGCCGTACGGGCTCGAGTCGCTGGTGATGGCGATCACGACCCGCTGGATCGGCGACAAACGGCTACGGTTCGCGATCGGTCGCCGCAGCAAGCAGGACGTCGTCTTCATGCAGGGGCTCATCGAGGCCGGGAAGTATCGGCCGGTGATCGACCGGACCTACGCGATAGACCAGGTGGTCGAGGCGCACCGCTACGTCGATACGTGGCACAAGGCCGGGAACGTCGTCCTGACCGTGGGCGACGAGAGCCGCGCCCCGGCGGGTCGCTGATCGTGATCGTGTCGGGTGGGACGCCAGCCGACGACTTCGTCGAGGTCGCCCAGCCCGAGGTCGATAGCATCCAGTTCCAAGCCAGCCGATCAGCTGACCTTGAACAGACCCGTGGCACCCTTCGACGCGTCGGCGAACTTGTGGGTCACGAAGGGGTACGTGCCCGGCTCGGCGAAGGTCAGCTCGACGAGCGCGCCGTCACCCGGTGGCACCTCGATGGTCTGGTGCATCCCTTGCGCGTTCCCCGGATAGCCCGACGCCTCGTAGTGGGAGAAGAGGGCGCCGATGACGTGGAAGGCGGACGAGGAGTTGGGGCCCGCGTTGACGATGTAGAGCCGCACCAGTTCGCCCGTGTTCGCTAGCAGAGGGTTTGCCTTGTAGCGGTTCGCCTGGCCGTTGAAGACGACGTAGTCGGGCGGGTCGTTCAACATCTTGGCCAGCTGCCCGCCGGACCCGTAGAACTCGCTCTGCACGATGACGTACTCACGGGCCGGCGGCCGCCCGTTCTTGGGATCGACGATGACCATGCCGTACATGCCGTCGGCGATGTGCATGAGCACCGGCCCGGCCCCGCAGTGATACATGAAGACGCCCGGATAGCGGGCCGTCCAGTCGAAGCTGAACGAGGCGCCCGGCAGGACCTCCTGGTAGACCCGGCTCCACGCGATCTGGGCGGCGTGGAAGTCGATGGAATGGTTGAGGGCCCCCAGGTTGGAGAGCGTGAACCGGACCATGTCGCCCTCGGTCACGCGCAGCGTCGGTGCGGGCACCTGCCCCGCGAAGTTCATCGAGGCGTACGGCTTGTCAGGCGAACGGGCGATCAGGATCGTCTGGCTCGGCCCATCGTTGGAGGTCAGGTTGAACTCGACCGGGATCGCCAGGTGGGGCCGGTACGGGGCGGGGACCGCGAAGTCGGCCGGGCTCGGATCATGTGCCGTGTAGCTCCCCGAGGGGATCGGGGCGCTGCTCGCCGCCGCGGACGGACTGGCCGCGGCGTCGGAGGCCATCGCCATCTCGGTCGCAGCCGCGCTGGGCGCCGAGCTCGGCGCGGCGGTGAGGGTAGACGGCGATCCCGTCGCCTGCAGCGATGCGGCGACCGGGGCGAGCGTCCAGGCTGCCGTGGCGCCCGAGGCGCACCCGGCCAGCACGGCCGCGGCGCCCACGCCGCCGGCGGCCAGCCCAGCCTGCTTCAGGATCGTCCGACGGCTGACAAGGAGGGCTGCTGGCGGTGGACCGCCGACCGCCGCATATGGCTCATCCGTGGTCGTCCGTGTCATCGCTTGGCCTCCTTCATGACGCTCATGCCGATCGGACCGGGTCGGGTTCGTGGTAGGTGATACCTGGACGCCGGAGCTCGTCGCGGAGGCGGTCGTGCGCGCGGGCGAACACCGCGTGGACGGCGCATTCGCCCCGGGCGCCGCACGGCGCGTTGCGCAGCACGCAGGTGCGCAAGCGCATCTCGCCTTCGACCGCTTCGATGACCTCGAGCAGGCTGATCGACTCTGCCGGCCGTGCCAGCGCGTAGCCACCGGCGCGACCCTCGCGCGCGGTCACGAGGCCGGCTCGGCTGAGCCGCTGCATGACGCTCGGCAGGATCCTCGGCGGGATGGCCATGCGCTCGGCCAGCTCGCGCACGCTGCGGGATGATGCCGACGGAGCACCCGCTGCGAGGTGCTCCGTCTCGGCCAGGGCGAGCATCGCCCGCACCGCATAGTCGCCGCGCCGCGTGAGTCCGAGTCGCATGGCCACCCTCTCGGAGATGTCGGAAACTCAGACCACTTTGATACGCGTTTAGCCGCCTGGACAGTGCCGAACGGCCTGTTTCCGGGAGTCCGAGTGCCGCTGGTCGATCGGCACCCTGATCGGCCGGCCGCCGTCAGACTGATCCGGCCGCCACAGGCCGGCGCATACAGCCGCCCGCGGCCGCTGTGTGGCTGGCGTCGGAGGCCACGACGCGCACGGCTACCATGCGTCGGGCCGGAGAGGTGATGGATGACCGAACGCCAAGGTGAAGCTGCTGGCTCCGCGGACGCTAGTCGCCCGCGGACGGTCGGCATCGTCGGCGGCATGGGGCCGCTCGCGACGGCCGACTTCTACCGGCGAATGGTGGAAGCGACGCAGGCGGGACGCGACCAGGATCACCTGCGGGTCATCATCGACAGCCATCCCCAGATCCCCGACCGCTCCGGGGTCGGCGAACCCGGAGCGGGTGACGAGAGCCCCATCCCGCACCTGATCGAATCGATCGACCTGCTCCAACGCGCTGGCGCCGAACTGCTGGTCATGGCCTGCAACGCGGCCTACGCCTTCCTGCCCGACCTGGTGGCAGCGGCCTCGGTCCCGATCATCGATTGGCCAGGCGAAGCGGCCCGCGGCGTTCGCCAGAGGCAGCCCGGTCTCACCACGATCGGCGTGCTCGCGACCGATGGCACCCTCGCCCACGGCCTGTACCAACAGGCGTTCCGGGCGCTCGGTATCGCGGTGCTGCCTCCCGCCGAGGGAGCACAGCGGCGCGTGATGGCGGTGATCTACGGCCCGGACGGTGTGAAGGCCGGCGGTCCCGACCAGGCGAGGTTACGTCGCGAGCTGCAAGCGATCACGGCGGACCTGGCCCGGCGCGGTGCGGACGCAGTGCTGCTCGCCTGCACCGAGCTGTCCGTGCTCGACGCCGCGTATCCGATGCCATGGCCCCTGCCGGTCTGGGACGCCGCTGACATCGTCGCCCGACGGACGGTCCGGCTGGCCGGGGCCACGCTCCGCGAGCGACCGAACGCGCCTCGCCGTCCGATCGTCTGACGCCGGTGGCGCTCGCGCGCCTTCAGGGCGGCATCGGACTCACGCCCGTCGGCTACCGAGCATGCGCACGCAGGAGCGCGGCGAAGCCCTGCTCCTGCAGACGCCAGTAAGCGGCCAGTTCAACCCCGGCCAGGCCGGTCGACGGGGCCGCGGGCGTCGGGTTGACGTCGACCACATAGGCCCGCCTCGAAGTCCGGTCGCGCAGGACATCCAGGTCCGCCCAGTCGGCGCCCATGGCCTGGCACATCGCCACCAGGGTCGCCTGCTCCGCCGGGCTGAAGTACGCCTCCGGCTCGACGACGAGGGCCAGCATATGGGTGTCGCGGTGCTGGAACCGGTCGCTGATCGGCCGGTAGCGCAGCAGCGTGTAGATGATCCGGCCGTCCATCACGGCGACCCTGAAGTCGGTCACGAGGTGGTCGTCCAGGCGATTGTCGACGAGGCGTTCGATGACCGTCCCCGGCGCCCCCGATGGCTGGACCACGACGCGCCCGTCGTGCCTCGCGTTGACGTCCGACTTCTCGACGAACTCGGTGGCACCCGGCTCGGGATCAAGACCGTACCCGAAGACCTGTCGGTGCACCTCATTGACGTGGCGCTTGCTGATATCACGGACACGGAGGTTGATGGTGCGCGGATCGAGACCGGGCGGTGGCTCGTCGCGGATCGTCACGTCGGCCCAGTGCAGGACCACATCGGCACGTGCCGGCGCCACGACATCGATGTTCAGACGCACGCACAGCCGGTAGCCGCCCGTGAAGTAGCGCGGTGCTTCAGGCGTGAACGCGGCGCGCAGCGCGAAGCGCGGGCGTCGACCATGCATCGCCTGCCATGTCCGGCGCCTGGTCTCATAGAGCACGTGGGTGCGGTCGATCTCGTGCCACGCGGCCGCCAGCGCGGGTGCGCCCCGGCGCACGCCGGGCGTGGCGTCGAGGGCCGCTCGAGTACTGTCGACCAGCTCCTTCAACACCAGGTCGATCATAAGCCGGGCGCGGGAGCCTTCGCGGGACCCATGGAGGCGCGTCGTCTACAGATAGCGACGCCCACGCGTCCTGGCCCCGGCCGGCTTTGACCCCACGGCGGGGTCGCGCGTGCGGTAACGTCCGCGGGTCGGCCGCAGCCCTTCCCGCGGCGATCCGGAGGATGTCTTGAGCTCGTTCGAGATCGGTGTCGTGCTCGCCACCTGGCGCTCCAGCCAGGACCCCACGACGGTACCCTGGAGCGAGATCCGCGACCTCACCGTTCGCGCCGAGGAGATCGGCTTCGATACGGTCTGGAGCCCGGACGAGCTCCTGGGGCGGCTGGTCAAGGACGGCCCGCGGTACGGCTTCTGGGATGGTGTTGCCGTCCCCGCCGCGATGGCCGCGGTGACGTCGCGCATCAAGGTCGGGACATGGGTCTCCTCCGCGCTTCATCGCAACCCGGGGATCATCGCCAAGGCCGCCGCCACGATCGACGAGATCAGCGGCGGACGGTTCATCCTCGGGCTGGGGGCTGGCCACGCCGGGAGCGGGGCCCATGCCTTCGGGCTACCGGAGGATCACGTCTACGAGCGGTTCGAGGAGGCCCTCGAGATCATCGTCCCGTTGCTGCGCAGCGGCCGCGCGGACTTCGAAGGGACCTACCACCTGGCGCGGGACCTGGAGCAGCTCCCGCCCGGCCCGCGCCCGGGCGGCATCCCGATCCTGCTCGCCGGTCACGGCCGGAAGGGATACCGCCACGCGGCACGCCTGGCGGACATCTGGAGTTGCTACGCCACGGAGCGCAGCGACCTGGTCGAGCTGGGCCCTCGCCTGACCGCCTTCCAGGCCGCGTGCGCAGAGGTGGCGCGGGATCCGGCCACGGTCGGCCGCTCAGCCGGGGTCGTCGTCGCGCCGCTCGCGACGGCAGAGTACACGGGGATGTTCGGCAGTGCGATCACTGGCTCGACGGAGGAGATCGCGGACGCGTTCCGTGCGTTCCGTGACGCTGGGTTCACACAGCTCGAGTTCCTGATCGAGCCCCAGTGGATGGCCGCGCTCGAGGCCATGGCGCCGGTGCTGTGGTCGCTGACCGCCGACTGAGTCACGGCGCGCGCCCGTGAACGCGACCGTTCCTCGCTGAGGCGCTACGCTGCCTCCGTGACGACGGAGCACGGCAGGGACGGGGGGAGCGACACGCTCGCTCATCCGCGGCTTCCGCTCGACCGCCTCGCGGCCGTCGTCCCTCGGGGGCGAGTGCGACGACCCGGGCGCGTCGCCATCGTGCGGCTCTACGGACCCATCAGCGGCGGTGTCCGCCTGGCCGAGCTGATCGAGCTCATCCGACGCCTGCGCGAGTCGAAGCGGGTCGCCGCGGTCGTGCTCGATGTCGACTCGCCGGGCGGTTCGGCCACGGCCTCCGACGACCTGTTCGTGGCGCTCCAGCGGCTGGCCCGGCACAAACCGCTCGTGGCCGCCGTCAGGGGCGTCGGCGCGTCGGGGGCGTACCTCGCCTCGGTCGCGGCG
>JBIOID010000114.1:0-6072 GCA_044449585.1 Candidatus Limnocylindrales bacterium | reverse complement strand
CTCTCGGGGTGGGCGGGGGTCAGCGGACCCTGGCGCGCCGCCAGCGGTGTCGGACCCGCCACGGTGTCGAGCGTCATGACGGTGACCGGGCACTCGACGATGCAGGTGTTGCAGCCGATGCACTCGCCGACCTGGACGGGGTATTCCATCATCCAGCGCAACGGGGCGCCCGATCCAACGGCCGGCCCACCGACCTCCACCCCCGGTCGGTCCGGCCGCGTCATGTCGAGGGCCTGCACGGGGCAGACATCCATGCACACGCCGCAGTTGATGCAGTTGCCCCGATCGATGGTGATCCGATAACCCATCCGAGCCCTCCAGCGTATCGGTGCACCCTAGGCAACCAAGATACGCCTTGAGGCGGGCCGTTGGTCACCAATGGATGGGCCATGCGGCCCGGCCCGCGGATGCCGGGGCCGTGCGACCCGGGCCGGCACGGGTCCCGCGCGCCCAAGGTGGGGCCATCGTTGGGCCGTTCGGCACTGGCCGACCACGCTGGCAGCACCGATGCTTCGACCGACGCAACGTGCACAGGAAGGGAGCGAGGGCCCATGAACGTCCTCGTCGTCTATGGGACCCAGTTCGGCCCGACGGAGCACGTGGCCCATATCATCGGGTCTGCCCTTCAGGCGCACCATCGCGTCAACGTCATCGCCGCCGGCGACGCGTACGCCGTGGCGGGCACCGGCGTGGACCTGCTCATCGTGGGCGCGCCGACCCAGGTCGGCGGCCACCGCCTGCTGGTGCGGTCATTCCTCGACCACCTGAAGCGGCGCGGCTTCACCGGGGTACCGGCGGCGGCCTTCGACACGCACATCTTCGACACGCACATCGATGCTGCGAGCCAGGGCACGGGGTCCGCCGCGATGGCTATCGGTCGCCGCCTGAGCTCGGCCGGCTGCCCTGTCGTAGCCGCGCCGACCAGCTTCCTGATCGCCGGCATGACGGGTCCGATGGTCGAGGGCGAGGACGCGCGCGCCGCCTGCTGGGCCCAGGGGGTGGCCGACAGCCTGACCATGGCGGCTGCCTGAAATCGACCCGATGCCGCCTCACCGGGGCGCGGGCGGTCAGTCGGGCGTGCCCGGCCAGCGGTGCTTGGCCACGAACGCGGCGGCTTGAGCGCGACGCTCGAGATTGAGCTTCGAGAGGATCGAGCTGACGTAGTTCTTGACCGTCTTCTCCGACAGGAAGATGGCCGCCGCGATCTCGCGGTTGGTGCGGCCCTCCGCCACCAGGGTCAGGATGCGACGCTCCTGCGGTGTCAGCTCGGCGAACTCGTCGGGTTGCCCCTCCGTCGCGATGCGGCGGATGCGACTCAGCACCTGCGCCGTCACGCCCGGGTCGAGCAGCGACTCGCCGCGCGCCACGGTCTCGAGCGCGGCCACCAGGTCGCGCGCCCGGATCTGCTTCAGGAGGTAGCCGCTGGCGCCGGCGATGATGGCCGACATCACGGCTTCCTCATCGGGATAGCTGGTGAGCATGATCACGCGCGTCTCCGGCATCTCGGCCCGGATCTCGCGGCACGCCTCGACACCCGAGCCGTCGGGGAGGCGCACATCCATCACCACCAGGTCGGGCTGGTGGCGGCGCGCCTCTGCGATGGCCTCGGCCACCGTGCCTGCTTCGGCCACGACCTGGAAGCCGGGCCGGCGATCGAGCATCGCCACGAGGCCCTGGCGCACGACTTCGTGATCGTCGACGACCAGCAGGCGGATCGTGGCCGGCGTCGCCGGCGTCGCGTCAGTCACCGATGCAGCCTAGCAGACGGACCGAGGCGCGGGCTGGCGCGTCACGAGCTCAGGTCCGACGACGGCCCGCCTGTGGACGCCCCCCTACCATGGTGCGGTGCGAACCGAACGGGTGCCCGTGGCGGATGGTGTCGAGCTGGCCGTCGACCGGTGGCCGGCCGACGGTGCGGGGAGGTCGGACGGCGCGACGACGACCCCGTTCCTGCTGGTCCACGGCCTGGCCTCCAACGCCCGCCTGTGGGACGGTGTCGCGGAGGCGCTGGCGGGGCTGGGCCACGAGGCGTTCACGGTCGACCTGCGCGGCCATGGCCGCTCATCGAAGCCGGACGGCGGCTATGACGTCGCGACCGTGGCGGATGACCTCGCCGCGCTCATCGAGCGGATGGGCATCGACCGGCCGATCGCGGCCGGCCAGTCGTGGGGCGGCAACGTCGTCCTCGAGCTCGCCGCCCGCCATCCGGCCATCATGGGCCGGCCTTCCGTGGTGCGCGGCATCGCCCTGGTCGATGGCGGTTGGATCGAGCTGGCGGACGGGTTCCCTGACCTCGCCGACTGCCTGACCGCCCTGGCACCGCCCCGCCTCGAGGGTCGACCACTGTCCGAGGTCGCGGGCTGGATCCACTCCGCCCATGCCGACTGGCCGGACGCGGGCGTGCGCGGGACGCTCGCCAACTTCGAGGTGCGGCCGGATGGCACCATCGCGCCCTGGCTCACCTTCGATCGCCACATGCTCGTCCTCACGGGTCTCTGGGAGCACCATCCCACGACCCGCTACGCGTCATCGACGGTCCCGGTCCTGCTCATCCCGGCGGCAGGCAGCGATGGTCGGGCCGACGCGAAGCGGCGAGCGGTCGAGGCGGCCGAAGCCACCATCCCCCACGCCCGGACGCGCTGGCTGAGCGGCGACCACGACCTTCACGCCCAGCACCCGGTCGAGGTGGCCGAGATGCTGCACGAGATGGTCGCGGACGGGTTCGCCCCATGAGCGGCCGGCGCGCCGCTGGCCGCCCACGGATCCTGGCCATCATGGGCTCGGGCGAGATCGCCCCGACCATGGCCAGGGTCCATCGCGCCCTGTTCGAGCGGCTCGATGACAAGGCCGCACCGGCGACGTTGATCGACACGCCGTACGGCTTCCAGGAGAACGCCGACGAGCTGTCCGAGCGGATCGTCGGCTACTTCGCACAGACCGTCGGGCGGCCGCTCACGGTCGCCTCGTATCGCTGGCGGGACGTGGACGCGGTGACGGCCTCGACCGCCCTGGCGCGCATCCGCGAGTCAGGCTACGTGCTGGCCGGGCCGGGCAGCCCGAGCTACGCTCTGCGCCAGTGGGTGGACGGCCCGATCCCGGGTGCCCTCGCCGACAAGCTCGCGCACGGCGGCATCGTGACGGTAGCCAGCGCCGCGGCCCTCACGATCGGCCTCGTGACGGTGCCGGTCTACGAGATCTACAAGGTCGGCGAGACGCCACGCTGGCTGGAGGGGCTGGACCTCCTTGGCCCAGTCACGGGCCTCAGGGTGGCCGTCGTGCCGCATTACGACAACGCGGAGGGTGGCACGCACGACACGCGCTTCTGCTACCTCGGCGAGCGTCGGCTGCGCATGTTGGAGGAGGCGCTTCCGGCGGGCGCATTCGTGCTGGGCGTCGACGGCCACACCGCGCTGCTCCTCGACCTCGAGCGCGGCACGGCGAGCGTCGCCGGCCTGGGCGGCGTGACGGTGCGCGCGGGCGGGCGGAGCGTCGTCTTCCCGAGCGGCACCGAGACGACCGTTGAGGCACTCGCGGAGTCGGCTCGGACCATCAGGCTGTCGTCCGGGTGGCTGCCCGGCACCTCGCCCGAGGACAGGCTCGCCCGGCGCGCCAACACCCCCGCCCGCGCTGCCCTCCCCGAGGCGACGGCGCACGAGGAGGGCACCTTCGTCGCGGCCCTCGAGGCACGCGATGCCCGCGCCGCGGTGGCCTCCCTGCTCGAGCTCGACTCGCTCATCGAGGCTCGCCTCCGGGCGGGCGAGGACAGTCCCGACCTCGACGGCGCTCGAGCGACCCTCCGAGCCCTGCTGGCGCGCCTGGGCGAGGCCGCGGATGCCGGGGTGCGGGACCCGCGGGCGGCGCTCGCGCCGTTCGTCGATCTGCTGCTGGAGCTGCGTGAGCGAGCACGCGCGGCGCACGACTGGGCGACCGCGGACCTGATCCGAGGGCACCTGGTGGAGGCCGGCATCGAGGTCCACGATGCAGCCGATGGTTCGACCTGGACGCTGGCGTGATGTACCGTGCCGCCTGAAGCGCGCCGATGAGGGAGGTGGGGATGCGGCACAAGCTGATGGCCCTGTGCACCCTCGCCCTCCTCGCCATGACCATCTCCCCGACGGGCGCGACGGCCGGGAGCCCGAGCGCGACGGGCGCCACGACGATGACCGCCCGTGCCGCGACGGCCCGACCGCCGGCCCGCCGCCTGGCCCCGCCGGCCGGAGCCAGGCTGGATCCGTGGCTGCTCGCGCACGCGCGCACCGCCCAGGCCCCGACGATGGTCATCCTCGAGATGAGCGGCGCGCCGGTGGCGGTCCAGCGCGCGGGCGGCGGCCGCGTCCTGTCCCGGACCCAGGCGGCCGCCGCGCGCGCGACCCTGGCCGCCGCACAGGCGCCCCTGCTGCCGCGCATCGTGCGGCTGGGTGATCGTGTCGTGGGGAGCATGCGCGACGCGTACGACGGGATCCAGGTCCTGGCCGGGCAGGGGACGATCCAGGCGCTGGCGGCCCTGCCGGGGGTCGTCGCGGTGCACCACGTGGCCACCTACGAGCGCGAGAACGTCAACGCCGTGCCGTACGTCGAGGGGCCCGGGGCATGGGCCGGCGGGGCGACCGGCACGGGCAGGACGATCGGCCTGATCGACACGGGCATCGATTACTACCACGCCGACTTCGGCGGATCGGGCGACCCGGCCGACTTCACCTACGGCGAGGCCCATGACACCGCCACGCCCGCCCGCGACCACAACGGCACGACCGTGGCGTTCCCTAACGCCAAGGTCGTCGGTGGCTACGACTTCGCCGGCGACGCCTACGACGCGAACGTGCCGGCCGACGCCACGCCCGCGCCCGACGGCAACCCGCTCGACTGCGGCCCAGCCGCCGGCGGCGACGGCCACGGCACGCACACGGCAGGCAGTGCGGCCGGGCAAGGCGTGCTCACCAACGGCACCCCGTTCACCGGGCCGTACGACGCCACCACCTACAGTGGGCGGAGCTTCGTGGTCGGTCCCGGCGTCGCGCCCCAGGCGGCCATCCGCGAGTACCGCGTCTTCGGCTGCACCGGCAGCACGGCCCTCGTGACGTTGGCCATCGACCGGGCCGTGGCCGACGGCGTGGACGTCATCAGCCTCTCGCTGTCCTCCGACTACGGCACCGAGAGCGCCACCGACCCGAGCGTCGCCGCCGCCGACAACGCGGCCGCCGCAGGTGTCGTGGTCGTCGCGGCGGCCGGCAACGATGGCCCCGATGCGTACGTCACGGGTAGCCCGGCCAGCGCCGTGCGCGCCATCTCGGTGGCGGCCATCGACGGCTCGACCGGCAGCAGCCCCACGTACCAGCACCGGGCGACGTTCTCGTCCGGCGGCCCGCGCAGCGGCGACAGCGGCTTCAAGCCCGATGTGGCGGCGCCGGGCGTCGACGTCGTCTCGGCCGGGGTCGGCACCGGCACGGGCGGGGCTGGCTTCTCGGGCACGTCGATGGCGACGCCGATGGTCGCGGGCGCTGCCACCCTCGTGCTCCAGGGCCACCCGGCATGGACCGACGCGACGACGCGGGTGGATCGGGTCAAGGCGGCCCTGATGGATTCGGCCGACGACACCACCGATAGCCATGGCGCGCTCGACCTCGATCCGTTCGGGCTGGGGGCGGGCGTGATGGATGCGCAGGCGGCTGCCACGGCCAGCGTCCTGGCGACGACGGCCGATCACAGCGAGGCGCTGGGCTTTGGGTACCAGCCGACGGGCAGCGCCTGGGCGGCCGACAAGCCGTTCACGGTCACGAACCAGGGCGCGACCAGCGAGATGTATGACATCAGCAGCACGGTCCTCAGCGGCGGTGGCCTCGGTGTCGTGGCGACCGTCGACGGCGGCGCCACGTCGATCACGGTGCCTGCCGGGGGCACCGCGACCATGGACGTGCGCCTGAGCCTGAGCGCCGCCGCGCTGGCCGCGCTGCCCTCCGTCGATACGGGCGGGTCGGGCGCCATGCCCCGCTTCGGCGGGCGCGTCAACCTGACGCCACGCACGCCGAGCGGCAGCGTTGGGACGATCCACGTGCCCTTCACGCTCGTCCCCCG
>JBIOID010000113.1:0-6147 GCA_044449585.1 Candidatus Limnocylindrales bacterium | reverse complement strand
CCGAGCAGGGCCGGCGCGATGGTCTCGAGCACGTTGGCCACGGCCCGCCGAACACCCTTGCCCCCGTAGCGGTCGCGTTCGCCGTCACGCAGCTCGACGGCTTCGTGGATGCCGGTGGAGGCGCCGGAAGGCACGCCGGCGCGGCCGAAGGCGCCGTCCGCCAGCAGGACGTCGACCTCGACGGTCGGGTCGCCCCGCGAGTCGAGGATCTCGCGCGCATCGATGGCTTCGATCTCGGTGATCATGAGACGCGGTCCTGCAGCGCGGCGATGCCGGGCAGCTCGCGGCCCTCGAGGAACTCGAGCGAGGCACCACCTCCGGTCGAGATGTGGGTCATGTGCCCGGCCAGGTCGAGCTGGTCGACGGCCGCCACCGAGTCGCCGCCGCCCACGATCACGGTCGCGCCCTCGTCCGCACGGCGGGCGAGATACCGGGCCATGGCCCGCGTGCCGTCGCCGAAGGTGGGCACCTCGAAGACGCCCAACGGGCCGTTCCACAGGATCGTCCGCGCGTCGTCCAGGGCGACTTCGAAAGCGGCCCGGCTGGCCGGGCCGATATCCACGGCCGACCACGAGTTGGGGATGCGTTCCACGGGCACGACCTTGTGCTCCGCGCCGCGGGTCACCTCCTTGGCCACCACGACGTCCGCGGGCAGCACGAAGCGCACGTGGTGGGCCGACGCCTCGGCCAGCAGACGGCCCGCTTCCTCCACCTTGTCGCGCTCCAGCAGGCTCTTGCCCACCGTACGCCCTTCGGCCACCAGGAAGGTGTTGGCCATGCCGCCGCCGATGACGAAGGTGTCCACGAGGTGCATCAGGTTCTCCAGCACGCCGATCTTGTCCGAGACCTTGGCCCCCCCGATGACCGCCGCGAACGGCTTCGCCGGCTGCTCCAGCAGCGCGCTGAGGGCGTTGATCTCGCGCTCCATGAGCAGGCCCGCGTACGCCGGCAGGAGCTGCGCCACGCCGACCGTCGAGGCATGCGCCCGATGGGCCGTGCCGAACGCGTCATTGACGTACACGTCGGCATAGCCGGCCAGCGCCCGGGCGAAGGCCGGGTCGTTGGCCTCCTCCTCGACGTGGAAGCGCAGGTTCTCCAGCAGGATCACCTCGCCCGGCTTGAGACGGGCGATGGCATCGACCGTGCCCGCGCCCAGGGCATCGCCGGTGACGGGCACGCGGACGCCCAGCAGCGCGCTCAGCCGGTCGGCCACCGGCCGCAGGCGGAAGGTGTCGTTGACGCGGCCGTTGGGCCGGCCGAGGTGGCTGGCCAGGATGACGATGGCACCCTGGTCGCGCAGGGCCCGGATGGTCGGCAGGGCGGCGCGGATGCGCGTGTCGTCGGTGACCCGGCCATCTTCGAGGGGGACGTTGAAGTCGACGCGCACGAAGACGCGTTTGCCTGAGGCGTCGAGGTCGCGGATGGTGAGCTTGTCCACGGCGTCAGAGCCGCGCGCCGACGAAGCGCACCAGGTCGGCCACCCGGCAGCTGTAGCCCCACTCGTTGTCGTACCAGGCGATGACCTTGACGAAATCGCCGCCCAGGACCATGGTCGAGGGGCCGTCGATGATGGCCGAGCGGGCATCACCGCGGAAGTCGGTCGAGACGAGCGGCTCGTCGCTCACGCCCAGGATCCCGGCCACGGGACCCGCCGCGGCGGCCCGGAAGGCGTCGTTGAGCGACTCGACGGTGGCCGGCCGCGCCAGCTGGGCGGTGAAATCGACGACGCTCACGGTGGGTGTCGGTACACGCAGGCTGAACCCGTCGAACTTGCCCTTGAGATCGGGGATCACGAGGGCCAGGGCGCGCGCCGCGCCGGTCGTGGTGGGGATGATATTGAGGCCGGCGGCGCGGGCCCGGCGCGGATCCTTGTGGGCCACGTCGAGGATGCGCTGGTCGTTGGTGTAGGAATGGATCGTGTTCATCAGGCCGCGCTGGACCGTGAACGCGTCATGGACCACCTTGACCGCCGGGGCCAGGCAGTTGGTGGTGCAGCTGGCGTTGCTGCTGACGTGGTGGACGGCCGGGTCGTAGGTCTGCTCGTTGACGCCCAGCACGATGGTCACATCCTCGTGGCTGGCGGGCGCGCTGATGATCACCTTGCGGGCGCCGGCTTCGCGGTGCACGGCTGCCTTGGTGGCGTCGGTGTAGTGGCCCGTCGACTCCACCACGATGTCCACCCCGAGGTCGCCCCACGGCAGGGCGGCCGGATCCTTGATCTGGAGCGAGCGGATGGCGTGGCCGTCGACGACGATCGTCTCGTCGGTGTGGCTGACCTCACCGGGGAATGCGCCGTAGGTCGAGTCGTGCTTGAAGAGCAGCGCGTTCATGGCCGTGTCGACGATGTCGTTGACGGCCACCACTTCGACCTCAGGCGCCCGTTCGATGAGCGCCTTGAGCGTCTGCCGGCCGATGCGGCCGAATCCATTGATGCCGACGCGGATGGTCATAGTGACGGGACCTCCATGAGGGTCCGTGGCCGGTCCGCGGCCGCGGGCGGGGGATCGAGTGGATCGCGGGAGAGGCGCCACAGGGGCACCGCGCCGACCAGGCCGACGTCGTCGCCGAGGGCGGCCGGCACGACGCGCGTGCGGCCGGCGGCGGACGGGAAGGCCAGGGTCGCGATGGCGTCACGTGCCGGCCGCAGCCAGCGTTCGCCCTGCGCCCGGGCGAGGCTCCCGCCGATCACGATGAGGCGGGGCGTGAAGACATCGACGAAGCTCACCAGCGCTGCCGCGAAGGCGCGACGGGCCCGTTCCATGATGGCCGCCGCGGTCGGATCGCCGGCCGCTTCCGCCGCGGCCACCAGCCGCGCGTCCACGTCGGGCGCTGCATCGGGCGCGGCGCCCTGCGTGCGAGCTGCTCGCGCCGCGAAGGCGGCCAGCCCGGGCGCCTCACCGGCGGCGATGGACCGGCGGGCGAGCGCGGCGATGCCGCTGCCCGAGGCGAGCGCCTCCAGGTGACCGGCGGCGCCGCACCCGCAGCGCGGCCCGTCGAGGTCGACCGTCACGTGGCCCAGCTCCCCGGCCGATCCATCGGGGCCGCGGAAGAGCCGCCCGTCGGCCATGATGGCGCCCCCGATGCCGGTGGAGACGGTCAGGTACAGGAAGTCGCGGCAACCGCGGGCGCTCCCGAAGGCCTGTTCGGCGAGGGCGGCCACGTTCGTGTCGCGCTCCATCGCCACCGGCAGCCCGGTGGTCGTCGAGAGGTGCGGGCCGAGCGGCAGCCCGCGAAACGCCGGCCCAAGGTTGGGCGGCTCGAGCAGATGCCCCGTGGCGGCATCGAGCGGCCCGGGCGCGGCGACACCGACCGCCATGACGCGTGCGCCCACATCGGGCGGCAGGCGACGCCGGACGGTGACCAGGGCGGAGGCACAGGCGCCCAGGACCGCCTCCGGTCCCTGGGCCAGCGGCGTCGAGCGCGTCGTGCGGACGATCACGGTGCCATCGTCGGCGATGACCGCGGCACGGATGCGACTGGCCCCCAGGTCGAGCGCCAGGACGAGCGGGCCGATGGGCGATTCACGGGCGCGCGCTCGAGCCTGCACCAGCGGCTGCGCCGCCTCCACCATCATGTCTGACCGATTGTACCAACGGCGGCCCGTGGGCCGGGCCGAGGGGGCATGAAAGGACCCCGGCCGTTACCGGCCGGGGTCCCGGAAACGCGATCGGGAACGCTCAGCCGCCGATCTTGAACATCTTGGTGCCGCACACCGGGCACAGGCCCTGCAATGCGGGCTTGCCGTTCTTCATCGTGATGTGCTGCGGGTTCTTGACTTCGCGCTTCGCCTTGCACTTGACACAGTAGGCCTCGGCCATCCCATCTCCTCCTTTCCGGCTCCCGCCGGGGTGATCGCGTGGCGGTCCGGGGCGTCTGCCCGGCTCCACCGGTGTTCGCGTGGTCCTCAGGATGCCATCACGGGCGTCCAGAGCGACGGTCGCCACGCCGCGGCACCGGCCGCGCGCGTCGCGTCGTCCATGTCAGCCAGGATGCCCAGGGCTTCCAGGCCGGTCTCGAAGCAGGCTTCTTCGGCCTGCACCTGCGCGGCGCCCTGGACGAAGCGGCCCGTGGTGCGTTGTGCATACGTGGCACAGACGACACCCGCTCGGCAACCGGCCAGGCCGGCCAGGACGAGCAGCGCGGACGCTTCCATCTCGAAGTTCAGGACGCCCTGCCGCGCCATCTGCGCGGCCAGATCGGGGTAACGGACGGGCAGCCGAGCGATCGGCCGCCCCTGCGCCCCGAAGAACCCCGGCGCTGTGGCGGTCACGCCCACGTGGGCCCGATGGCCAAGCCGCGCCGCGGCCTCGACGAGCGCCGCGACCGCCCCGTAGTCGGCCACCGCGGGATACCCGTCGGTGACGAAATACGAGGTGGTCGCCTCCAGCCGGACGGCGCCTGTCGTGATGATCAGGTCGCCCAGCGCGATGTGATCCTGGAGCGCGCCGCATGAGCCCACCCGCACGAACGTGGGCCGATCGGTGATGGCCAGGATCTCCGCCACCACGATCTCCACGTTGTCGGCGCCGATCCCGGTCGACACCACGGATACGCGCCGGCCACGGTACCGGCCCGTGACCGAAGCGAATTCACGATGCTGCCGCTGGAACTCGACGCGGTCGAGCCGCGTCGCGATCCGGGCGGTGCGATCGGGGTCTCCGGGGAGAAGGATGTACTCGGCGAGTTCACCCCGACCGAGTGCGATGTGGTATTGCCGTTCGCCATCCGGTAGCGCGACGCGGGGGTCCGCGTTCGGCAAAGCCGTCCCTCTCTCCGTGCTCGGCCTCCATGACCGGGCCCCAGCGAGGATAGTGCCGCCCTGACGAGAGCGTCAAGCGTGGCGGAGCGCGGCCCACGCTCCGCCACGCGCCCTGACGGTCACTCGACGAGGCTGTCGGGTGTGCTCGGCGAAGGGCCCAGGGCCGCTGGGGCGACCGCCGCGACCGGCTCGCGGAGCGACGCCAGCCGGTCCTGGACCCGCCGCTGCCACCGCTCGTCGGATGTGCCGGCCCGACGGCGCCGCCACACGACGACCAGGCCAAGGGCGACGAGGGCGGCCGCGGCCATCACCAGGCCGGCCGAGGCCAGGGCGAGGATGCCGTCCGCGGCGGCCGCCGCGGCAGGCACGGGATCGGCCGGCCCGACGGCGGCACCTGACGGCTCGGCGGCGGCCGCGGGCGCGTCGTCGGACGCCGGCCCGTCGCCCGGATCGCTCGCCAGCGCCAGATCGGCCATCGTCCGCAGCTGGATCTCCACGCCAGCGCCCGGATCGGCGACGACAAGGCCGATGGCCGTCACGGCCGACCCCGATGACGGCAGGTCGGGCGCTCCGGCATCAGCGGGGAGGCGCACGACGGCCTGCGCGGTCCCATCGTCGACGATCAGGCGCGACGCGTCGCTGGCGATCACGACGCCACCCACGCGCACGACGCGGCCGACGAGACCGGGCAGGTCGGCCAGCTCGGCATCGAGCGGTTCGCCGGCGGCCGGCGGCCGGTCGGTGGCCCTGAGACCCGCCGCCGCCCCGCCGCTCGTGGGCGTGCCCAGCACCACCAGGTCCGCCGGGGCACGCGCCATGAGGTAGAGCTGGGGATCGCTCGATCCGGCAACCGGCGGCCGGATGATGCCCGTGATGGCCAGGCGGCTGCCGGCCACCACCCGCGCGCCGGTGACGTGCGCGGCGGCACCCGCGCCGACCGAGAGGTGCGAGCCGTCGCTCAGCCGGATCGTGGCGCGCCAGCTCAGGCCGTGGCGCACCTGGACGACGGTGCCCACGGCGACGGCCAGCTCCCAGCGCAGCCGGTCGGCCACGGGCGCATGGCCGACCGGGCGGGGCATCACCGCGGCGCCCGCCGGGAGGGTGACCGGCGTGCCGCCCGCGGCCAGTTCCGGTGCGCCGAGGTAGTGGCCCACCGTGCCCGAGACCTCGACCCGCTCGCCCGCCGCGGGGAGAGGTGTGCCGGCCGCCAGCCGGACCAGGACGGCGGCGCTGCCGTCCTGCAGCGTGAAGCGACGGTCGTCGACGCCCCAGATCGGCCCGGCGGAGGTGACCGTGCCCTGGATGACCGCGTGCTGGCCGATGCCAGGCAGCGTCGCGATCGCCACGACCGCGGCCGACGAGACCGGGCAGGTCGGCCAGCTCGGCAT
>JBIOID010000112.1:0-6167 GCA_044449585.1 Candidatus Limnocylindrales bacterium | reverse complement strand
TGGCCACGATCGGGATGTCGTAGCCCGGACCCATCACGTCACGCACGTTGCCGCCGGCCCGCGTCGAGTCGATGAGGGCCACGATCACGTCGCGGCCGTAGCGGATCACCCCGCGCGCCGTCTTGCCGTCGTGGTCGTTGACGTGGCCGTCGGCCTGGATCACCCGGCGGCGCGGCGTGGGGTGGGGGTCCACGCTCCGCGTCTAGCGGGCGTGCACCGGCCGGGCCGCACGACTCGGCGGTGGGATTGTTACCGCATTTCGGTTTCGAACCGTTGATCTCGGCCTTGTGAGGGCTGTGTCCTGGGACTCTAGACGAATGCGGCATGGGCGCCGAGGCGACCCGCGTCGGCGGCGGCCAGTCTAGCAAAGGGCCCGCGCAGCGTCACCGTCGAGGACGGCCCGTGCAACATCACCGCGGGCCGGCTCTGCGCCCCGTCATCGCGGGCCGGACCCACCTGGCGTTGTCGCCTAGTCTCCGGCAGACTCGTTGTGGGTCCGACACGAGGTTCGGTTGTTGGGGAGCGCGCTACGAGCTCCGCTCGTGCACGATCCGAGGATCGACCCCGGGCCGGCAAGGCTTACCAGCCCGCTGCGTGCTGAGCGACAACCACGACGGAGGAGGCCGTTCGGCGCGTCACCCGTCCCAGCTCAGAGGTGGTGCGCCTCCAGGAAGGCCTTGAGCGCCGCCGCCACCTGGGCGTGGCTGTCGTCGCCGGCGACGAGACCGTAGTGCGAATGCGCCCCGAAGGGCAGGTACTCTGCGCCGAGCCACTCGGCCAGCCGCTCGGACTCGTGCTCCGGGTAGAGGCGATCGAGGCCGCCGCCGATGACCAGGCGGGGCGTGACCAGCAGTTCCGCGGGATCCACCGACACGCCGGACAGGACGTCGCGCCGGGCGGTGCCGGACTCGGCGCCCATCATGTGCTGGATACGAAGCACGTCGCCGATCGACAGGTCGGGGTTCTGGCGTCTGATCTGCTCCGGCAGGCCCTGCCAGCCGATGTAGTCGCGGCGGAAGACGGCCGGCACCTCGCGCAGCTGGTGGCGCTTGGCGGGCATCCGCAGCTCCTGCGGCAGGGCCGGGCTGATCAGCACCAGCGCCGCCATCGGCTGGCGCTCGGCCAGCTTGAGCGCCAGCAGGCCGCCCAGCCCATGGCCGACCACCACGGCATGACCCCCCAGCCGGGTATGCGCGGACTCGGCGTCGGCCAGGTACGTGGCGAAGTCGAGCTCCTCGAAGTCGGCGTTGTCCGACCAGTAGTGCGCCCGCAGGTTGAGCGCGTGCGCCTCCCACCCACGGCCGGCGAAGTACTCCTGGTAGCGATGCCACACCCAGGACCCGCCCAGCTCGCCGTGGATGAAGAGCAGCGGGCGTCGGCGCGAGCGTCGCTCCGGCAGCCAGGACTCGATGTGGACGCCGCGGTCGAACAGGTCGATCTCGTCCTTGCGGATGGGCCTGGCCGGCGCCGCACGCTCGAGCGGCGGGCGCGCGACGGGCAGGCTGATCGGTTCTTCAGGCATCGTCAGGCGCCTCCTGGATCCAGGACCAGCCCGCTGGCCGGTTTGGGCGTGAAATAGGTCGATTTCTGGGGCATCAGACCGCCGGCCTCCGCGACGGCCAGGACCGCGTCGACCGGCGTGGCGTCGAGCAGGAAGGCGGTGTCCGCCTCACCCGCGTCCACGGCCGCGATGGCCGCCTCGGCGTCACTCGTGTAGGTCACCGCGCCGGCCGCGACCGCCGCGGCATCGAGACCCAGCAACGCCGCAAGGGTAGTCCCCAGGACGGCCACGTCGAGCCAGCGGGCCACGGCCGAGGCGCCGGCGTCGAGCAGGGGCTCGAGGGCGGCGCGCCGTGGTATCAGGAGAGCGGGCAGGCCACGGCTGTAGACCCCCAGGCGCTGGCGGGTGGGCGGGGCGGCCATGGCCGCCAGGAGGGCCATGGCGCTCGAACACGGGTCCACCTGGAACAGGCGGCCGGCAGCGGACATGAGGTCGGGCCCGGCCGGCTCGCCACGCACCAGCCGATGCGTCGGCAGCGTGGTCACCGAGGTCGCCGCCAGGTCGAACAGGAGCGCCATCACGGTGGCCGCCTCGGGCCGCTCCCCGTGATGGGTGAGCGCCGTCACGTAGCGGTGATGGCCGTCGGCGATGGTGATCGGCCCGGCCGACGCGCCGGCCAGCAGGGCCTGCGCCGCGGCGCCCCGGACCAGGTCGTCCACCGGCACGACCCACAGGCGGTGCTGGACACCCAGGTCGTCGACGGCCGCCACGTCAGCCGGCCCGGCCATCACGGCGGCCAGCGCCTCGGCGGTCACGACGCCATCGGTGCGGTAGAGACCGATGATCGGACTGAGGTTGGCGCCCGTCGCGCGCAGGAGGGCGAGGCGATCGGCCCGCACCTCCCCGAGCGTGCGCTCGTGCGGCCGGACCGGACCACCGGGGCGGAACGGCTCCAGGCCGAGGCGCGCGATGAAGCCGCGCCGCGTGCGAGCCTGGTCCACGCCCGGCAGGCGGTAGCGCTGCTCGTAGGCATAGACCGCCGGCCGCGGGTCCCGCACCAGGACGCCCGCCGCCTGCCAGGCCGCCAGATCGGCCGCGGCCTGCCCGTAGCGGCTGTCCGAGGGCTCGCCGGGGCGCGGCTGCGGCAGGTCCAGGCGCACCGAGTTGTGCGGGTCTCGGGCGGCCAGGCGCGCCGCCTCCGCGGGGCCGATGACGTCGTACGGCGGGCTGATCAGGTCGGCCGCGTCGCCGGCGGAGCGATCGTAACGCAGACCGCGGAACGCGGTGACGATGGGCACGCGGAAATCGTACCCGAGCCTCGCTGCGCTAGCCTTGGCGGTGATGTCCTCCCGGGTCGCCTTGCGACGTGTCCGCATGCTCGTGCGGGGCGCCGCGCTGCCCGTCGCCGCGGCCCTGGCGGCCGCCGCGCTGCTGGCCGGGTGCGGCACGCCCGACAAGGCGCTCGCGACGCCGCAGGACAACGCCGGGCTGCTCCAGACGATGGCCCAGCACGGCCTGACCGTCGTCAGTCAGACCAGCGGCGATCCCGGGTGCAGCGTGGCCACCGTGGTGGCCAATGCCGTCCACTGGCGCGTCACCGTCAAGAGCGACCAGACGCCGAGGGACGTCTACATCTTTCGCTTCCTGGACCACGCGGCGTTCCTCACCGGCAGCGCGGACGTGGACACGTGCCAGGGCCAGTTCGCGGCCAGCACGACCCGTGCCGGCGGCGCCGTCACCCGCCTGGACGTCAGCCCGTGGCGCGTCTTCGGTGACGGGTGGTCGGCCGACCTGCAGGCGACCCTGGCGGCTGCGCTGACGGCAGCGGCCGGCAACGGCGGCCTCCAGCCGCCCGGCGAGGACTCCTAGCTCCTAGTACCTCGGTCACGGGCCCCGGGACCACCGGGGCAGGGACGTCATCACGTGCCCATCCGAGGCTGCGGGCATGCACCCAGTCCCGACCCGGCGCAGCTTCGCCGTCCGCGCCTGGTTGGCCATCGGCCTCGCCTCCATCCTGACCACGAGCGTCGTGGCGGGCGCCGATGCGCCGGGCGCGGCTGCCCAGCTGTCGACCGTCCCCGCCGCCGCCATCACCCGCCCCGAGGCGACGCCCACGCTGGGCAGCGCCTACGTCGCGGCCGGACCGTCACCGACCGCTCGCGCTCTCGCCGTGGAGCGCCTCGATGCGGCCGTCGTCAAGCCCGCCGCCAGGACGACCCCCAAGGCCCCCGTCGCCAGGGCCGGCGGCGCCAGGTCGAACCCAGCGTCGCACACCGGGTCGGTCGTCTACTCCGGTCGCAATCACTTCTGGTTCCCGGCCCTGGGCATCAACCAGGCGGTGTACGGCTATCCCTGCAGCAGCAGCGCCCCGCCCGGGCCGCAGGTCTACCGCTGGGGCTGCGCCGGCGCCGACAACGTCTACCTGCTGGCGCATGCGGGCGGCAAGTTCGCGCCCGTGCACGACGCCTACGTCGGCCACCGGCTGAAGGCGGGCATGTTGGCCATCTACGCCGACGGCGCCGGCCACGTGCACTACTACCGGCTCCAATGGGTCAAGGTCACGGCTCCCCTCGCCAGCTCGCACTGGGCCTGGGATCCGCAGCCGGTGAGTTCCCTGACGCTCCAGACCTGCCTGGGCGCCCAGAGCCAGTGGCGCATCTTCGTGCGCTTCGTCGAGGTGCCCAAGCCCTAGGCCGTGCCTCTGACCGTGGCGCTACGATGGCGAGGTGGCGGCCCCCAGCCCGGCAACCGCGTGGCCGATCTTCGGCCGTGACGCGCCCGACGTGGCGTGGCGGCCGGGTCCGGCCGACCTGGCCGATAGCCGCCTGGCCCGCTTCCTGCGTTCGACCGGCCATGCCGACCTGACCGCGCTCCAGGATCACGCGGTGGCCGACCCCGGCTGGTTCTGGGGAGCGGCCGCGGACGACCTGGCCCTGGCGTGGCAACGACGCCCGAGGCAGATCCTGGACCTCAGCGACGGGGTGGAGTTCGCGCGCTGGTGGACGGGTGGTGCCTTCAACTATGCCGTGGCCGCCGTGCGCCCCCGTGCGGCTCGCGATCCCGATGGGCCGGCGATCGCATGGGAAGGTGACGACGGCGAAGTCCGCCACCTCACCAACGGCGACCTGCAGGCGGCGGTCGATCGCGCCGCCGCGATGCGGGCCGCCCACGGCGTGCACGCCGGCGACCGCGTCGGCATCCTGCTGCCGCTGTTGGTCGAGACGGTCGTGGCGGTCCTGGCGCTGGGCCAGCTGGAGGCTATCTACACGCCCATCTTCTCCGGCTACGGCGCGCCCGCGGTGGCCGCCCGCCTCCGTGACGCCGAGGCATCCATGCTTATCACGGCCGACGGCTTCCTGCGGCGTGGCTCGGTGATCCGCCTCAAGGAGGTCGCGGACGAGGCCGTGGCGAACGCGCCCGCGGTGCGCGAGGTGCTGGTCGTGCGTCGCCTGGCCGAGCGGCTCCCGGGTGTCGCCTGGACGCACGGCCGCGACGTGTGGTGGGACGAGGCGCTGGCCGACACGGCCGTCGCACCCGGCCCGAGCGGCGATGTACGCGAGACGGACCCCGAGACGCCGTACATGCTGATCTATACCTCCGGCACGACCGGCCGCCCCAAGGGTGCCGTCCACGTGCACGGCGGCTTCCCGGTGAAGGGCGCGCAGGACCTGGCCCATGACTTCGACCTGCGACCGCGTGACGTGCTGTGCTGGTTCACCGACCTGGGCTGGATGATGGGTCCCTGGGCCATCTCGGGCGCTCTGCTCCTGGGCGCCACGCTGGTGCTCTACGAGGGCGTGCCCGACCACCCGGGGCCCGATCGCCTGTGGGCCCTGGTCGAGCGCCACCGCGTGACCCACCTCGGGCTCTCGCCGACGGTCATCCGCGCCCTGATGGCGCACGGCCCAGAGCCGGTGCGCGCGCACGACCTTTCCAGCCTGCGCGTGCTCGGGTCGACCGGCGAGCCGTGGAACCCCGACCCGTGGTGGTGGTACCTCCGCGAGGTCGGCCGCGGCCGCTGCCCGATCGTCAACTACAGCGGCGGGACCGAGGTCTCCGGCGGCATCGTGAGCGGCAACCTGCTGACGCCGATCAAACCGTGCGGCTTCGGCGGCCCCAGCATCGGGACGGCGGCCGACGTGGTGGGGCCGGACGGCCAGAGCGTGCGCGGCGTGGTGGGCGAACTGGCCATCCGGGCGCCGCTGCCGGGCATGACGCGTGGTTTCTGGCGCGACCGCGAGCGCTACCTGGAGGCTTACTGGCGGCGCTTGCCCGGCATGTGGGTCCACGGCGACTGGGCCGTCGTGGACGCGGATGGCCACTGGTTCATCCAGGGCCGCTCGGACGACACGCTCAAGGTCGCCGGCAAGCGCGTCGGCCCGGCGGAAGTCGAGTCGGCGGCCATCGCCCACCCGGACGTGCTGGAGGCGGCCGCTGTCGGCGTGCCGCACGAGGTCAAGGGCGAGGTCATCGTCGTCTTCTGCGTGCTGCGGCCCGGCACTGTCGACGACGAGGCGTTGCGAGCGGCCATCGCCGCGCGCGTGGCGGCCGAGATGGGCAAGGCGCTCAAGCCGGACGCGATCGTCGTGGTGCCCACGCTGCCCAAGACGCGCAGCGGCAAGATCATGCGCCGAGTGGCCCGGGCGGCCTACCTGGGCCTGGACCC
>JBIOID010000111.1:0-6226 GCA_044449585.1 Candidatus Limnocylindrales bacterium | reverse complement strand
TCGTCGCGCTCGGTCACCTTGAGGTACTCGTCATAGCCGATGCCCTGCTCGGCCAGGCGCACGCGCAGCTCGTCGTGCATCACCTCCACCTCGCGGTCGATCAGCAGGTCGGGGATCTCGACGGTGGCGTTCGCCACCGCGAACTCGACGATGCGGTCGGAGAAGGCATGGCGGGCGTGATCGAGCGCGTTGGCCTCCAGGCGGCGGCGGACATCGGTGCGCAGGGCGTCCAGATCGGCATACGGCCCGGCCACGGCCGCGAACTCGTCGTCCAGGTCGGGCAGCTGCTTCTCGCGCAGTTCGCGCATCGTCACGTGGAATGAGACCGCCTGGTCGCGCAGCGACTCGTCCGGGTAGTCGCTCGGGAACGTCAGACTGAAGGTCTTCTCCTCGCCGTCGGCCAGTCCCACCAGCTGGGCCTCGAAGCCCGGGATCATGCGGTCGGCCCCGATGACCAGCGGGAAACGCTCCGAGGAGCCGCCCTCGAAGGGCCGGCCGTCGCGCGTGCCTTCGAAGCCGATCACCGCGTAGTCGCCGTCCTTGGCCGCTCGACCCTCGACCGGCAGCAGGCTGGCGTGCTGGTCGCGCAGCTCCTCCACCACCGTGGCCACGCGCGCGTCATCGATCGACTCGACCTCCGGGCGGAAGGGGTAATCGGTGTAGGCCCCCAGCTTGACGACCGGCCGCACCGGCAACGTCACGCGGTAGGTGGCCCCGGCGGCCTCGTCGAAGCGCAGCCATTCCGGCGTCGGGATCTCCAGCACGTCGAGATCCGTGCGCGGCTCGAGCGCATCGACCACGGTCGCCTGGAAGAGGTGGTCGCGCGCCTCGTCGTAGATCGGGTCGGGTAGCGACGGATCGTCGCGATGGATCCCGAGCGTTCGCTCGAGCATCGCCCGCGGTACCTTGCCGGGTCGGAAGCCCGGGACCCGCGTCCGGCGGCCGACGTGCCGCACGGCCTCGTCGATGGCGCGCTGGACCCGTTCCGGCGGTACTTCCACCTCGAGGGCGACGGTGCTCCTGGGGGCGGGGGTGAAGGTGACATTCATCGCCCGCGAAGTATACGGGCGGGCCGGGGGCCGGGTCGGCCCACGGGCTCCGACGGCGCCGACCGCCCGATGCGCCGTGGTGGGCGAGGTCGGGGTCGAACCGACACGCCGCTCACGCGGCACCGGCTCCTAAGGCCGGCGCGTCTGCCATTTCGCCACTCGCCCGGCGCCAAGCGTACCAGCGCGGGAACGGGCCGCCGTGTCTACGGCTGGTCGTCCTTCGGGGCCAGGAACCGGTCGACCGCCTGGCGCACGACGCGGGCTCCCACGGGCACGGCGATAGCGTCGACGAAACGCCACAGCCGAGCCGCCGCAGCCGACTCGTCGGTCTTGCGGCCGCGCAGGTACTCGGCGAAGGCGCGTTCCAGGTTCGCCCGCACGGCCGGCGCGTCCGGCCCCAGCCGGCTGACGGCGTCGTCGATCTCCTTCGGCAAGAGCGACTCGACGGGCGAGGGGCGGCGGCCACCCAGCACGCGCCGAGCGCCCTTGAGGATGCGGCTTGGCCCGCCGAGGGCCACGAATCCCGCCGCGCCGGCGCCGGCGGCGAGCTTGCCGGCATTGTTGCGCAGCAGATTGGCCGGGCTGACAGAGGCGCGCACCGTCGCCTCGAGGGCGTCCAGCTCGCTACCGAGGTCGACCCGGGCAGCGGAAATGTCAGCGCGGGCGCCGACCATGTCCGGGCTCTCCGACGGCACATCCGGGACGAGCAGACCGGGGGGGGTGTCGGTCACGGTCGATACCTCACGGCTTGTCGGAGCCGCTCCTGGCCAGCTCCTCCCAGCGCTGTTCGAACCACGCCTTGGTGGCCAGTGCGGCCTCGTACGACTCGTTGGGCCATAGGCGCCGGAACCGAGCGGTGGGATCGAACTCGGCCTGCGTCAGGGCCACGACCGCGACGATCGGGTACGTCAGGACACCGACCGCGATGCCAAGGGCGACCCCGCCGTGGCGGCTGAAGGTCAGCCCGCCCAGCAGTCCGCCCAGCAGGGCGCCACATATGATGCCGACGATGGCGCCCACGACGCCGTGTTCAATGCGCGCACCCACCAGCAAGCCCACGACACCGAGCAGGATGCCGAGTGCCACCAGGCCGACGATGGCCGGCGCCCATGCCGCGTCGAGGTTCACGCCACCGGCGACCAGACGGTCGGCGACCGCCTGGCAGATCCGGCTCGGCAGGTTGGCGGCCAGGATGAGCGCCACGAGGACGCCTGTCACAGCGCCCGCCACGGCGGCTCGGCCCATCGTGCGCGGTGGCGCCTCGACGATGGCTGCGCCCAGGGTCACGCCTCCGGCCACGCTCGCGAGCACGGCCAGGATGATGCTCCAGCCGATCGACCCGAAGAGCCACTCACCCAGGAAGAGGGTGCCGCCGATGGTGAGCAGCAGCAGCGCGTAGAGCGCCAGTGCGACCAGGCAGCCAGCCTCCGCGGCGATGCGCCGGATGTGCCCCCCGAGCTCGGCCAGCTCGGCCTGGAGCAGGGCCTGATGCGCCCTGAGGAGCGTCACCGCTGCGTCGACCGTGCGCTGGAACTGCTCGCGCAGGCTGGGTCGGCGGGACGACTTGCGGCGGCCGGCGGTCGACGGGCTCGGGCCGGGCGGTGATTCGGACGTCAGGGTGGGCCTCCCTGGGGGGCGCGGTCAAGGCAAGGATAGCGCGGTCTCGGGTCGGCCGACCGGTGCGGTACCGTGTGGCGCATGGTGCGCCACCTCGAGACGGCGGAACTGCTGGCCATCGGCACCGAGCTGACGACGGGCGCGACCCGGGACACGAACGGCGGGGACCTGGCGGCCGAGCTCACCACGCTGGGCATCGCGGTCGCCCGGATCACGGCCCTGCCGGACGACCTCGCGGTGGTCTCGGGCGCCATCCGCGCGGCCCTCGAGGCGGTCGACCTGGTGATCACGACCGGGGGCCTCGGACCCACGCCGGACGACCTGACCCGCGAAGCGATCGGCGCAGCGCTGGAGGAGGTGCCGGCGGTCGATGCGGTCCAGCTGGCGGCGCTGCGGACGCTGTTCGAGCGGCGGGATCTGCCCATGCCCCGAGCCAACGCCAAGCAGGCCTGGCTCATCCCGAGTGCGAAGGCCCTGCCCAACCCGCATGGCACGGCGCCCGGTTGGTGGGTCGACGCACCGGCCGGGCGCGTCCTCGTCGCCCTGCCCGGTCCGCCGCGTGAGCTGCGCCCGATGTGGCACGACCAGGTGCTGCCCCGCCTGGGCGCCATCGGCCTGGGCGCGGATCGCGCCGAGGTGACGCTGCGTCTTACCGGCATCGGCGAGTCGGCCGTGGTCGAGCTGGTGGGCGAGCCGATCCTGCGCGGCGCCAACCCCCAGGTGGCGACCTATGCCCGCGAGGACGCCGTTGACATGCGTATCAGCGCCGTAGCCTCCGGCGGCCGGTCGGCGGCCGAGCTGGTGGCCGCGGCCGAGGCGACCCTGCTGCCGCAGGTCCAGCCCTACCTCTTCGCCCGTGGTGCAGAGACGTGGCCGGCCGCCCTCGGTCGGCGACTCGGTGCGCGGACCGTGGCCAGCATCGAGCTGGGCACGGCCGGCAGCTTCGTGCGCCTCGTGGGCGGCTCGTCCTGGCTGCTGCGCGCGGAGGTGCTGCCCGGCCGCGCACGCGGTGGCTCGACGGGCGGCCGCGGCCCCTCGATGGCCGCCCGCGCGCAGGTCGCGCGCGCGACGGCCGGCAGCGAGATCGGGCTGGCCGTCGCGGCCCGGGCACGCGCCGGGGATACGGCCGCGACCATCGGTCTCGACCTCGGCGACCGGGCCTGGCAGGTCACGCGCACGGCCTTCCTCGGCGGTGAGGCCGGCCGCCGTCGCACGGCGCTGCTCGCAGCCGCCGAGCTGTGGCGCGCCCTCGCACCCGACGAAGAGAGTGAAGCCCCTAGCTGATCGTGAGCACCGGCACCTGGGCCGCCGCACGGACGCTCATGCGCGCCGCGACCGTGCGCGCCAGGTCGCGCATCACCATGGCCGCCGACCCCGGTTCACGTTGCGCCACGGCCGGCACGCCGGCGTCGCCGCCCTGGCGGACGGTGACGTCCAACGGGATCGAGCCCAGGTACTCGAGGTCGTGCTCGCGCGCGAAACGCTCACCGCCGCCGCGGCCGAAGATCTCCGTCACCTCGCCGCAATGACTGCACACGAACGAGCCCATGTTCTCGACGACACCGATGATGGGCACGCTCATGCGCCGGAACATGGCCAGCGCCTTGCCCACGTCGGACAGCGCCACCTCCTGCGGCGTGGTGACCATGACCGCGCCGCTGATCGGCACCGCCTGCGCGAGCGTCAGCTGCGCGTCGCTCGTGCCCGGCGGCAGGTCCACCACCAGGTAATCCAGTTCGCCCCAATCGACGTCGCGCAGGAACTGCTGGATGGCGCCGCCGACCAGGGGGCCGCGCCACACGATCGGCTGGCCCTCGGGTACGAAGAACTGGATCGAGATGACCTTGACGCCGTAGCGCTCCAAGGGGCGGATCTTGTTGTCCGTGGTGGCCGACGGCTGGCCCTCCACCCCCAGCATCTGCGGGATATTGGGGCCCGTGATGTCGGCATCGAGCAGGCCCACCGCCGCGCCCTCCATGGCCAGCGCCACGGCCAGGTTGGCGGCCACGGTGCTCTTGCCGACGCCCCCCTTACCCGACGCGACAGCGATCACGTTCTTGACCCCAGGCACGACCTGGGTGGCCGCGCTGGGCGCGGCTCGACGCACCATGGCGTTCCACGTCACCTCGACGGTCTCCGCTCCGAGCGGGACGAGGTGGGCCCGGATATCGGCCTCGATCTCATCCTTGAGCGGGCAGGCCGGCGTCGTCAATTCGATGGTCAGAGCGACCCGCGACCCCTCGATGGCGAGGCCCTTGACCATGTTGCGGCTCATCAGGTCGCCGCCCAGCTCGGGTTCCTGGACGTCGCGCAGGGCCTCGTAGACGGCGGCCTCGGTCAGGGTCGGCATGGGGACGCGGTCACCTCGGCAGGACGGTCGGAAAGGGTCGTTGACGAGTCATCCTAACGCGCGCTCCGACAGTCCGTGAACGGCACCCTCCGACGTCCTCCGACGGGCCACCGTGGCCGCTCGCAACCCTGCGAATCGCCGCCTCGGTGAGGCTCGCTCACCACGAGATTCGCACGCCGGTAAGCCACTCGCGTGCGAATTGACACCGCCCATCACGCATCCCTATACTGCCCCACCGCGTCAGGCCTGGAAGCGGGCAGCCTTGGCTGCCTCGGGCGAGGTCAGGTTCGGCGGCGCAGGACAGTGGAGGGTCCGTCGGCCTGTGGCCGAGATCGCAGTCCGGCTTGAGAACGTCACCAAGTCGTTCGGTGACTTCACCGCGGTCGACAGCATCAACCTCGACGTCAACGACGGCGAGTTCTTCTCGCTCCTCGGCCCGTCCGGCTGCGGCAAGACCACCACCCTGCGCATGATCGGCGGCTTCGAGGTGCCCACCTCGGGCCTGATCGAGCTCCACGGCCAGGACGTCACCTGGCTGCCGCCGTACAAGCGCAACGTCAACACGGTCTTCCAGAGCTACGCCCTCTTCCCCCACCTGTCCATCCAGGAGAACGTCGCCTTCGGGCTGCGACGCCGCGGCGGCATGAGCGCCGATGAGATCCGGAAGCGGGTCGCCGAGATCCTCGAGCTGGTCGAGCTGAAAGGCTTCGAGCAGCGCAAGCCGAGCCAGATCTCGGGCGGTCAGGCGCAGCGCGTGGCGCTCGCCCGCGCCCTCGTCAACCGGCCGGCCGTGCTGCTGCTGGACGAGCCGCTGGGCGCCCTGGACCTGAAGCTGCGCAAGCAGATGCAGGTCGAGCTCAAGCGGATCCAGCAGGAAGTCGGCATCACGTTCATCTACGTGACGCACGACCAGGAAGAGGCGATGACGATGTCCGACCGCATCGCCGTCATGAACAAGGGCCACTACGAGCAGCTGGGCGATCCCGAGTCGCTGTACGAGCGGCCCAATACGCGCTTCGTGGCCGGCTTCCTGGGCGTCAGCAACCTGCTGCCCGCGACACGCGCCGACGGGTCGGCGGACGGGTACGCCGTGGTCACCCTGCGCGACCAGACGGCCGTGCGGGTGCCTGCCGCGCTGCTCAACGGTGAGCGGGAGATCGAGGTCGGCATCCGTCCCGAGCAGATCCGCCTGCACGAGACCAAGGACGAG
>JBIOID010000110.1:0-6325 GCA_044449585.1 Candidatus Limnocylindrales bacterium | reverse complement strand
GGCCGGATGCCGGCCCACTGCGCGAACGCCGCGGGCGTCGCCGGACCGAAGGCGTGCAGGTAGCGGCGTGCGAGCTCCAGGCGCGCGTCGAGGGGGTCCACATCGGGCGGTGGGACGGTCCAGACGGTGGGCTGGCGCGCCCCATCCCAGCGGATCAATACCGTTCCGGTCGCGGCGGCGTACCGCAGGCTGTTCGGACGCACCCCGAGTCCGCGCCCCGCATCGCCGTAGCTCATCCTGCCCCCGGCGAGGAAGGCGTGAAGTCGACGGGCGAGTTCCTCCGCCCTGCGTCGCCCCGCGGCTTCGCCGGGGAGCCGTCCGAGCGAGAAGACCGCGAGGTCACGCGCCGCGACGAGATAGGCGCTGTAGCGCGGCCCCCATAGCTGCACGAGCGACGGGTCCTCCCAGGTGTCCGATCCGCTCCCCTCGACGCGAGCGTGGATGGAGAGGAGAGCCGCCCGCGGCATGCTGTCCTGCAGGCCCGCCCAGGCCGCCTGCCGCAGCGATGTCGCGCCCGGTGGCAGCCGCTCGGCGAGCGCGCCGACGGTCTGTCGGTGCCCCAGGATCTGCGCGCGTGTGAGCGCGAGCCGGGTCGCGGTCACGTCACTGGCACACCAGCCGGCTCGGCGCTCAGGCGAAAGGACTCCTCAGCGCTTCGCCAGCGTCCGGGTGACCGACCGCAGGACCAGCAGGCCCACGATGGTCACGATGACTCGTTGCAAGCGGATGCGGTTCATGTCGAGAGCGGGCCGCCATTCGACCTGTCCGCCGTTGACGACGTAGACCCCGGCCGGGGTCGCCCGGACCGCGTAACCCATCCCGTAGCCGGAGCTGCGGGCTTCCTCCGCGGCAGCTACGTCGTCGCCGCCCGACGCGGCGCCCGCGTCATGACCACCGCCGGCACCGAGGCCCCCCATGACGTTGGCCACGGGGATGATCGTGACCCCGTCCTTCTCGTACGGCTTGCCGAAGACCCGCTTGACCGTCATGGCGTCGCGGGCATGATTCAGCACTTCCTGAACGTCCATCACTGCCCTCCTTGGCCGCGAGCATCCGAGGGATCGTCAAGCCCCAGACGAAAGGCCTCTCCGTACCGATCGGAGAAGGCCTCCTGCGTGCCCGGGATGCTGGTGAGCCGCCAGGGACTTGAACCCTGAACCAGCTGATTAAGAGTCAGCTGCTCTACCATTGAGCTAGCGGCCCACGGTGTGGTGCTCAGGGACACCGGCTAACTGCGTCCAGGCCCTCGCCTGTGGATGTTCCACATCCTGATCTGTGGTGGACGATGGGCCTCCCCCGGGGTCTATCCCGGGGCGCCAGAGGGTACCAGAGTCCAGACTACTGTCGCCACCGACTCGCTGGCCGATGACCTCTGCTGGTGGGAGACGCACCTCAGCTCACTGGATCGCTCGCCCCCGCACCATCGAGTCGCACGTGGAGTCGGTCCCTGACTCCGACGACGGAGGCGGTACTCGGAGCTCTCAACTTCGAGCACGCTCGTTCCGGGCGGCCGCCTCCGCGATCTGGGTGATCCGCGCCGCACGAGTCTCCGGCCGTCGTGCCAACGCCACCCAGCCGAGCAGCAGCTTCCGAGCCGACGGCGTGAAGGCGGCGAAGTTGGACGCGGCCGGCGGGCGAGCTTCGAGTGCCGCCGTGAGGTCCTCAGGCACTTCCAGCCGCTCCGCGCCGTCGAGGACCTCCCACGATCCATTTGCCTTCGCCCGCTCCATGGCGGCGTGCCCTGCGGGAGCCATCTGGCCCTCGCGGATCAGCCGCTCGACGCGCGCCTTGTTGGACGCAGCCCAGGCGCTGCGTGGCTTGCGTGGTGCGAAGTAGAGCTTGGCGTGCTCGTCATCGACTTGGCCGCCCGTGCTGTCCACCCACCCGAAGCACAGCGCCTCCTCCACGGCCCCCTCGTAGTCCAGGCCGAGCTGGCCGGACCGCGGCCGCCTGGTCACCAGCCACGCGCCGTGGGCCGTCGCATGGTTCGCCTCCAACCATGTACGCCAGGTGGCGCGATCGTCAGCGGGGACATGCGGCGCGTCATCGAGTGCGGACACGACAGCAGTCTAGGGCGCGACCGACGATGCAGGCCGTCTCGTCGACCCTTAGCTCCGCTCGCTGGTTTGGGCGCTGGGTCGGCCTTGCGCTGATGGATCTTGACTCGACCTCCGCCCCGGCCGTGGACCTGGGCTCAGGCGGGCTGGTTGTCGATCTGCGCCCGCTGCAGGCGCCCGCTGTAATCGACGTAGATCGACTTCCATTCGGTGAACGTGTCCAGCGCGGCGTGGCCGGCCTCGCGGTGCCCGTTGCCGGTGCCCTTGGTGCCACCGAAGGGCAGGTGCGTCTCCGCCCCGATGGTGCCCGCGTTGATGTACACGAGGCCCGCCTGGAGGTCGTGCATCGCCTGGAAGGCGCGTTGCACGTCGCGCGTGAAGATGGCCGCGCTCAGGCCGAAGGGTGTCTGATTGAGGGCCGTCACCGCCGCGTCATAGTCCGTCACGCGGATGATCGACAGCAGCGGTCCGAACACCTCCTCCTGACCCAGACGGCTCATCGGCTGCACGTGATCGACGATCGTCGGGGCGAAGAAATTTCCGTGCGCCAGGCGGTCCTCGTCGCGCACCGCGGCGCCACCGGTGACCAGGCGCTGCCCGTCCCGACCCGCCAGCGCGGCGTAAGCGCTCACCTTCTCGACGGCCCCCGCATTGATGAGCGGCCCGACGTCGGTCGAGCCGTCCAGCCCGTGGCCGAGGCGCAGGCTGGCCGCGCGCCCGGCCAGCCGCTCCACCAGCGCGTCGGCCACCGACGCCTCGACGATGACGCGCGAGCAGGCGGTGCAGCGCTGGCCGGTGGTGCCGAAGGCGCTCCACACGATGCCCTCGACGGCCAGGTCCAGGTCCGCATCGGCCAGCACGATGATGCCGTTCTTGCCGCCCAGCTCGAGCGACACGCGCTTCAGGCGCCGCGCGGCCAGGCCCGCGATATGGCGCCCGTTGTCGCCGTTGCCCGTGAAGCTCAGGACGGGCACATCGGGGTTGGTCACCAGCGGCACGCCGGCCTCTTCGCCGGACCCCGTCACCAGGTTGACCACGCCGGGCGGCAGGCCCGCCCGGGCCAGCAGCTCGACGAAGAGCACCGCGCAATGCGGCGTGTCGCTGGCCGGCTTCCACACGACGGTGTTGCCCGCGATGAGGGCCGGCATCATCTTCCAGGCCGGGATGGCGATGGGGAAGTTCCAGGGCGTGATCAGGCCGGCCACGCCGATCGGCTCGCGGACGCTCATGGCCCACTTCTCGGGCAGCTCGCTGGGCACCGTGTCACCGAACAGGCGCCGCCCCTCCCCCGCCATGAGGTAGGCGATGTCGATGGCCTCCTGGACGTCGCCGCGCGCCTCCGGCAGGATCTTGCCCATCTCCGCCGTCAGTGCCCGGGCCAGGCGCTCCTTGTGCTCGGCGAGGAGCGCCGCGAACGCGTAGAGCAGCTCGCCGCGCCGCGGAGCGGGGGTGCGCCGCCAGGACGGGAAGGCGTCGCTCGCGGCCAGCACGGCAGCGGCGACATCGGCCGCGTCGGAGGCGGCGAAGCGGCCGATGATGACACGCGCGTCGGCCGGGTCATGGGAGGCGAAGCTTCGGCCCGTACCGCTGGGGCGCCATGCCCCGTCGATGAAGTTGCCGAACTCGGGGACGGCGGGAGCATCAGACACGGTCGACGCCCAGCAGGTGCTCCAGGCCGCGCAGCCGCATCAGCGGCAGCAGGGCGACGCCCAGCAGGACCAGCGTCGCGACCAGCAGCCCATCGATACCGCGCATATCGGCCGCCACGCCTCCGATCAGGCTCCCGATGATCTGGCCGACGGCCAGGAAGACGCTGTAGAGGCCCATGATCGCGCCGCGGTCGTCGGGCGATCGCTCCGAGATGTCGGCCAGCAGGCCAAGCGCCGCGGGGGTCGCGCCGGCCAGCACGAAGAGGCCTGCCCCGGCCGCCAGCACGAACACGATCGGGATGACCACCGGCAAGCCCTCGCTGTGGTTGATGATGAGGCAGCTGCCGACGACCGCGGCTCCACCCAGGATCCCGTACAGGATGATCGTGCTGCGCCGCAGGGACTTGAAGCGTCCGCCCCAGTAGAAGAGACCGATCGCGAACACGGCCATGATGATGATGGCGGCGACCGTGATCTGGGTGGCGTCGAAGCCCCGGTGCAGCAGCTGGTTGGGGAAGCGATCATCGCGGCGGGCGAACTGGAAGATCGATTGACTGAACCACAGACCGATGGCCGCGTTGATGGCGATCCAGGTGGGCGCCAGCAGCAGCACCTGGCCGTTGCCCAGGAGATGGGCGTACCGGCGCCAGCCGCCATCGAACGGGCGCGGCGTGCCCGTGTCCGCGCGTGGATCGGAGACGCCGAAGCGATAGATGAGGAACGACACGACGTAGACCAGCGCGTTCACGAAGAAGGCGGTCACGCCGACCGCCTCGAACAGCTTGGGGGCCACCACGAAGCCGGCGCCGAGGCCGCCCAGCGTGGCCGCCTCGAAGAGCGCCGATGAGCGCCCGCGCAACGCCTCGTCGCCCGCCGACACCTGGGCGACGTAGCCCAGGATGGACGGCACGCTGGCCGCCGTCGAGGCGCCTTCCAGCCCCCGCGTGAGCGTCAGCATGGGCACTACGAGCGGCGCCGCGAGGGTGACCACGAACCGGCTCAGGCCGCTGACGATGGCCGCCGCGAAGCCGAATCCCGGCCCCACCTGCATCACCTGGTGGTGGCCGATACGATCGGAGAGCACGCCGAAGGGGGTCGCCAGCACCAGCTCCGAGAGGTAGAAGGCGACGCCGGTGAGCCCGACCACGAGGGCGTCGACGTGGACACCGCCTTCGTCCGCCAGGCGGGCGAAGTAGAAGCCCAGCAGGGCGCCGGTCAAGCCGGTGCTGAAGCGGAGCGTGAACGTGCCGAGGAAGCAGGCCTGGAGCGATCGACTCATCGGGGCGCGACAAGGGTAGCCGTGCCGGTCGGCGGGCGATGCCCGGCCCGGCGGCCGCCGCGCGCGGTCACGCGACCTGGATCGCGGTACCGACCAGGAGGCCGAGGCCGATCACGGCCACCAGGGCCAGCACGGCCACGACCTGCAGGAACGCCGGCAAGCCAGGGTTGGGGCCCGGCGCCTGGCCCGGCCGACGGAACGCACCGGCCATCGTGGTCACGCCGCGGGGCGGGATGGCCAGGCCCAGCCAGACACCGGCCAGCAGGCCGCCGATGTGGGCGAAGATGTCGATGTTCTGGCCGCCGACGTCGACCGCCACGTCGAGCACGAGGTTGAGCACGACGAGGAACGCGATCTGGCGGGCGATGCCGCGGGCCTGGGGCACCATGGGCCGGTAGAACCAGAGCGAGGTGCCCAGCACACCGAACAGGCCGAAGATCGCACCGCTGGCGCCCACGGCGTCGGCGCCCGGCAGCAGCACGTAACTCAGGACGCTCGCCGCGGCCGCCGTGATCAGGTACATGACGATCCAGATCCAGTGCCCGAACAGCTGCTCCACCAGCGGGCCCACGATGAGCAGCGCGTACATGTTGAAGGCCAGGTGCACGAAGCCCGCGTGGACGAGCACCACCGAGAGGAGCCGGTAGACCTGACCCTGGGCGACCAGGCCCTTGTCCAGACAGAAGAGCTGGGTCAACGGATCGGTGGCCCCACAGGGCGGGGGCTGCGCTGGCGGGGTCGCGGGCTGGGCGGTCAGGGCGATCTGGGCCAGCCCGATGCCGACCGTGATGGCGATCACGGCGTACGTGACCCAGGGCGTGAAGTCGGTGCCCCGCGCCCGGCTGAAGTAGCCGCGGGCGCGACCCGTTTCGCCGCTCTCCTTGTACAGCCAGCCCAGGCGCGAGTCGATCTCTGCCCGCTGGTCGGCCGGGGCACGGCGCTCCGCTTCCCGATAGGCGTCGATCGCCGGCCGGATCGCGCCGGCGCGCACGCGGGCGGCGGCGAGTTGCTTCCAGGCCAGCCAGCTGAACGAGTTCTCCGGCGCCTGGGTGGCCGCTTCCCAGGTCTCCTGTGCACCGGCCTCGTCGTCCAGCCGGTAGCGCGCGTCGGCCAGGCCGAGCAGCGCGGCGGTGTGGATGTCGGGATCGCCGCTGCCGACGATCCGGCTGTAGGCCTGGGCCGCCTTGGCGTACTCGCCCGCGTTCGCCAGGCCCTCCGCCTGGCGCAGGAAGGCCGTCGCCGTCGATCGGTCCAAAGGGCCCGGGCGGGTCGGGTCCGTGCCGGCGGGCATCGAAGGAGCTGACATTGGCCGGAGAGTCTACCGCCCTCGGGCTGCCGGC
>JBIOID010000109.1:0-6329 GCA_044449585.1 Candidatus Limnocylindrales bacterium | reverse complement strand
CGCGTACCTGGCCGGGAAGCTTTCGCGCCGCAGCTTCGTGACACGCCTGCTCGCTCTCGGCCTTGCCCCGACGACCGTCGCCGCCATCGTGGCCGCCTGTGGCAGCAGCGCGACGGCCACCCCGACGGCCACCGCCACGGCGGCCGCCACCGGTACGCCGGCCGCCTCTGCCGCTCCATCACCGTCGCCCAGCCCCCTGGACCTCAGCGGCAAGGTGCGCTTCTACGTCGGGCCGTGGTCCGACCAGGAGGTCCAGCACCACCAGAAGATCGGCCAGGGCTTCACGGCCCTCTATCCCAAGGTGTCCTTCGAGTACGACCTGTACGACTGGTCGACGGCCACCCAGCAGATCAACACGTCTGTCATTGGAGGCGCCCACGACATTTACATGACCACGGAGAGCTCCTACCCGGACTTCGAGTCCAAGACGGGCTTCACCGACCTCACCGCGCGCATCAACGATCCGTCCTTCGCGGCCGAGAAGGCCAAGTACCTGTACATGGACCGCATCGCCGCGTACGGCCCGAAGCTCCTGGGCCTGCCCATCAGCTGGCACGTCGAGGACGCCATGTTCGTCAACATGGACATGGTCAAGGCGGCCGGCTTCGACGAGCACTTCGCCGACACGTGGGACACATTCCTGGCCTGCATCACCAAGATGACCGTGCCCGGCAAGACCTACGGGTTCGGCATCGGCATCCAGATCGGCGGGTACGCCGAGTGGTACCAGCGCCTTCGGGCGGCCGGCGGTTCGTACCTGACGGCCGACCTCAAGGCACCCAACGTCAACCTGCCCGCCGTCGTCGACGCCACGCAGCAGTTCGCCGACCTGTTCAAGCAGAAGATCGCGCCGCCCCTGGGCGCCTATACCTACGACAATGCGCCGGCCGCGTTCGCCGCCGGGAAGATGGCCATCTACTCGTCCGACCTGGCCACCTCCACCACCCTGCCCAGCCCGGTGCCATTCACCTGGGCCCTGGCGGCCTATCCGCCGGGACCGGTCTCGCGGGTCAACTTCAACCACCTGAGCATCTACATGGTCAACGCTCAGTCGGCCGACCAGGACCTCATGTGGGAGGTCATGAAGTGGTGGACGAACGGGGCGGATGACGCCTACTGGGCCGACAACTCGGGCACCTACCCGGCCCGGACCGACGCGGCCCAGCTGGGCTACGGCACCAACGCCGCCCCGCAGCTGGGGGCCGCGTTGCTCGACTTCCAGAAGTACGCCGTCGGCCTGGAGAACTTCGCCCAGTGGAGCGACGTGGAGAACCTCGCCGAAGCGGAGATCCAGAACTGCTACGGCGGCAAGGAGACGGCGGCCGCGGCGGTCGCCAACGTCGAGAAGATCGTGAAGCAGGAGGTCGGCCTCTAGCTCACGATCGACGCAGCTCGCGGCGGCCGGGCGAGTCGCGCGGACCGCGTCGCAGCCGGACAAGGAGCGTCGGTGACGACCATGCGCCTCACAGCCGCCGAGCATCGGCGGCTGCGGTTGCGCGCGCGCGTGCGACGCGAACTCGTCGGGTGGGCCTTCCTGGCCCCCATGTTCGTGCCCTTCGTCGTCTTCCTCGCCCTGCCTGTCTTCGGCACCGTCTGGTGGAGCACCCAATCGGGGGGCATCCTGGGCGGCACCAAGACGGTCGGGCTGGCCAACTTCATCAACCTGCCTGGCCTGGTCGGAGCGACCAGCGCCATCGAGAACACGCTCCTCTTCGCCCTGATGTCCGTCCCGCTCACCCTGGTCTTCGCGCTGGCCATCGCCCTGCTCCTGGCCCGCATCGGGCGGGGCGGAGCAGCGTACCGGTTCCTGGTCTACTTCCCGGTCCTGGTGCCGGGCGTCGTGGCGGCGCTGATCTGGCTGTTCCTGACCAACCCGGACTTCGGCCTGTTCAACGAGATCCTGCACGCGTTCGGGATCGACCCGGTCACGTGGCTCGGTGCCGGGACCGCCCTGCCCGTGCTCGCCGTGCTCGACATCTGGCGCAACGTCGGCTACTGGGCGATCTTCTACGTGGCGGCCCTGATCGGCCTGCCGGAGGAGCTCTACCAGGCGGCCGCCCTGGACGGGGCCTCCGGCTTCGCCAGCTTCCGGCACCTGACCCTGCCGCTGATCCGGCGCATCCTGATGTTCTCGATCGTCGTGGCCACCATCTGGGGCCTGCAGGTCTTCGACACGGCGCTCGTGCTGACCAGCGGCGGGCCCGGCACGGCCACCACCACGATCATCTACCGGGTGTGGTTGTACGTCTTCGCCGCCAGTGACAAGGTCGGCTTCGCGGCCGCCATCTCGCTGGTGCTGATCGCGGCGATCCTGGTCCTGACGACCATCCAGCTCCGTCTGCTGCGCTCACGCCGGGGCGGCGACTGACGATGGCCGTCGCCCAGCAGGCGCGCACCCGATCGGCCGTCGACGCGGCGGATGTGGCCGCCCAGGTGCGGCGCGCCCACCGGCGGCGCCGACTCGTCGGGGCGGGTCGCCATGTGCTGCTGGCGCTCGTCACCCTCGTCCTGGTCGCGCCGTTCTACTACGTGGTGCTGGCCTCGCTGAAGCCCAGCAAGGACATCTTCAGCTACCCGCCGTCCGTCCTGCCCCTGCCGCCCTACCTGGGCAACTTCGAGAACCTGGTGGCGACCACCGGATTCCCACGCTGGATGGCCAACACGCTCTTCGTGGCGGGCACCGTCACGCTCATCAAGGTCTTCCTCGATTCGGCGGCTGGCTACGCCCTGGCCAAGCTCCCGATCACGGGCAAGCCCGTCATCTTCCTGGCCATGCTGCTGCTGCTGATGGTGCCCCTGGGCGCGCTCATCGTGCCGCTCTGGTCGCTCGTCCACAGCATGGGCCTGATCAATACCTACTGGGCGCTCATCCTGCCGCCGCTGGCCAACCCGCTCGGTGTCTTCCTCATGCGCCAGTTCATCCTGGGGCTGCCCACGGACCTCGAGAACGCGGCCCGGCTGGACGGCCTGAGCGAGTTCGCCATCTACCGGCGCATCATCCTGCCCCTCATCAAGCCGGGCCTGGTCGTGCTGGCGGTGATCATCTTCACCGACCAGTTCATGAGCTTCATCTGGCCGCTGGTCGCCACGACCAGCGATGACCTGCGCGTGCTGACCGTCGGCGTGGCCGGGTTGCGCTCGCACGGCGGCGTCGACTACGGGATCTGGTCGGCGGCGGCGGTGATGAGCCTGGTCCCCATCGCCATCTTCTTCTTCGTCCTGCAACGCCAGTTCCTGGCCCGGTCGCTGGCCGGCGCCCTGAAACAATGAGCGCGGTCGTGCCGACCCGGGCGCCGGCCATCGAGCTGGTCGCCGTCTCGAAGCGCTACGGCGCGGTGGTCGCGCTGCACGAGGTCGACCTGGAGATCGGGGAGGGCGAGTTCCTGGTCCTGCTCGGGCCGTCCGGCTGTGGCAAGAGCACCCTGCTCAAGCTCATCGCGGGCCTCGAGGACCTGAGCGACGGGGAGGTCTATATCGGTGGGCGCCTGGCCAACTACCTGCGCCCGGGCGATCGCGACGTGGCCATGGTCTTCCAGAACTACGCCCTCTACCCGCACATGACCGTGCGCGACAACCTGGGCTTCCCGCTCAAGATGCGGAAGCGGCCCAAGGCGGAAGTGGCCGAGCGGGTCCAGACGGCGGCCAACCTGCTGCAGCTCACCACCCAGCTCGACAAGTACCCCGACGAGATGTCGGGCGGACAACGCCAGCGCGTGGCCCTTGGCCGGGCCATCGTGCGCGAGCCGCTCGCCTTCCTGATGGACGAGCCGCTCTCCAACCTCGACGCCCTGCTGCGCGTGCAGATGCGCACGGAGTTGCTGCGGCTCCACCGGCGCGTCGGCCGCACGACCGTCTACGTGACCCACGACCAGGTGGAGGCGATGACCATGGCCGATCGGGTGGTGGTCATGCAGGCCGGCGTCATCCAGCAGGTGGGCCGCCCGGCCGACGTCTACCGTTATCCGGCCAACATCTTCGTGGCCACCTTCGTGGGCAGCCCGCCGATGAACCTGTTCCAGGGGCAGCTCGTCGCAGTCGACGGCGGGCGACGGTTCGAGGGTCCTTTCACGCTGCCGCTGGCCGGCGCGGACTGGTCGGGAGCGCCCACCGGACAGGTCACGCTGGGCATCCGGCCGGAGGAGATCTCGCTCGGCCCGGCCGACGACCCGGGCGGGGTCGGGGCGGTCATCGACCTGGTCGAGAGCGTCGGTGCCGACACCTACCTCAGCGCGGCGATCGCGCCGGGCCTCATCGCCACCGTGCGCGTCGACGCCGAGACCACCGTCGCGGAGGGCGACCACCTGACGCTGCACCTCGCGCCGGGCGGGCTCCGCCTCTTCGATGCCGACGGGCATCGCGTGGCCCGTGCCGGCAGCCCGGCCTGAGGAGGCGTCGTTACCCATGGACGCCATCCTGGCCCAGGTCCGGACGCCCACCGTCTTCCCCATCGCGGTCGCGCCCGACCGGCGCCACCTGGTCGGGGCCGACGGGCGGCCGGTGCTCATCCAGGGCGACGCGGCCTGGTCGCTCATCGCCAACACGACCCTGGCAGAGGCTGCACGCTACCTCGACGCGCGCCAGGCGCAGGGCTTCAACGCCATCATCGTCAGCCTCATCGAGCGGCTCTTCTCGGCCGACCCACCGCGCAACCGGGCGGGCGACGAACCGTTCACCGTACCGGGCGACTTCCGCACGCCGGGCGAGCCGTACATGGCGCATGCCGAGGCGGTGCTCGAGCTGTGCCGTCAGCGGGGCATCCTGGTCTTCCTCGCGCCGACCTACCTGGGCTACCACGACCCGCACTACCCCGGCTTCGGCGGCCGCAGCGAGGGCTGGTACGAGGAGGTGCTGGCCAACGGCCCTGTCGGCTGCCGCGCCTGGGGCGAGTACCTGGGCCGACGCTTCGGCCACTTCGACCACCTGGTGTGGATGATCGGCGGCGACCGCAACCCGGGCCCGGCCACGGACGCCCTGGTGGCGGCGGCCGAGGGGCTGCGGGCGGCGGGGGTGCGCGCCCCGATGACCGCCCACGTGGCCCCCGAGCACTGGCCGGTCGACGAGTTCCCGGGCCAGGCCTGGCTCGACCTCAACCTGACCTACACCTACGGCACCGTCCACACGTCGTTGCTGACCGACTGGCGACGGGATCCGCCCTACCCGTACCTGCTCATCGAGTCGACCTACGAGGGCGAGCACGACGCCTCCGAGCTGCAGATCCGGCGGCAGGCCTACTGGTCCGTCCTGTGCGGCGGCAACGGGCACTGCATGGGCAACAAGCCGATGTGGCTCTTCGAGGCGGGCTGGCCGGCGGCGCTGGCCACACCCGGCGCGGCCGCCATGACCCGCTGGGGCGATCTCTTCCGGTCGCTGCCCTGGTCCGACCTGCGGCCCGACGTCGACCACGCGCTGGTGACGGGCGGCCTGGGCGAGGCGCGCGGCCTGGACCGGGCCACGGCGGCCCTCGCCGCCGACGCGAGCTGGGCGATGGCCTACCTGCCCGCCGCCCGCCCGCTGACGGTGGATCTGGCCGGCCTGTCGGCCGATCGCGTGCGCGTGACCTGGTTCGCGCCCGCGACCGGCCGCCGCCTCGACGGCGGCACCCTCGCCGGCCACGCGACGGTCGTCCTGATGTCGCCGCTGCCGGAGGACGCCGTCCTCATCCTCGAAGCGGCGCGACCATAGGAGGCCTCCATGCGCGACGGCGGTCGGTTCTCGGGCAAGCGGGCGCTCGTCACCGGGGCGAGCAGCGGGATCGGTGAGGCGACGGCCGTCCGGTTCGCGCGCGAGGGCGCCCGCGTGGCCCTCATCGGGCGGCGCCGCGCGGCGCTGGAGGCCGTCGCCGCGCGCATCGCGGCGGCCGGTGGTGAAGCGCTGGTGCTGCCGGCCGACTGCGCCGTGGAAGCCGAGATCGCGGCCGCGTGCGATGCCGCCGCCGCCGCGTGGGGCGGCCTGGACATCGTGGTCTCGAATGCGGGCATCGAGCTGCTCGGCCAGGACGACCGGGTCGACCGGCTGGACCTCGCCGTGTGGCAGCGTCTCCTGCGCAACAACCTCGACGGCCAGTTCCTGACCTGCAAGCACGGCGTCCGCCACCTGCTCGCCGCCGGCGGTGGCGCCGTGGTGTGTCTGGGCTCGAACGTGGCCTACCTGGGCATGGCCACCAACGAGCCGGCCTACAGCGCGAGCAAGGGCGGCATCTTCGCTATGTTGCGGGTCATGGCCAACGACTACGCGCGCATTAAAATCCGCGTCAACATGGTCGTGCCGGGATTCATCGACACGGCCATGCACGACCCGGTCATGAAGGACCCCAAGGAGCTGGCCTACTG
>JBIOID010000108.1:0-6375 GCA_044449585.1 Candidatus Limnocylindrales bacterium | reverse complement strand
TGAGCTTCTACTTCCCGCGCCGTCGGATCTGGTTGCGCCGGAGCGGCGACCGGCTCGAGGTGGCGATGCTCGCCGATCGCTACGTCGACGTGCGCCGCGAGTTCGCCCAGCTCCTGGCTGATCTGGCGCGCGTCACGGGCCGTCCCCCGGAGCAGCGGCTGACCTGATGGCCACGCTCGAGGAGCTACGTCGCGCCGTCTTCCCCCTGGCAGCGCCCGCGGCCGCCGCGTCCGCGGGGGCGGCCGCCGCGCAGACCGGACCCGCCCCGGACGTCGTCTGGGTGCGCGTCCTGAAGTCGCGCGTGCCGGCCTTCGACGCCCTCGAGCCGGGCGACCTGGCGCTGTTGCCCGAGACGGCCCTGCGGGCACTCGCCGCGGGCGGCGTCGAACCAGCCTCGATCGTCGAGGCGCTCGCCCGTTCCCGCGCGGCTGGGGCGCTGCTGGTCGGCGACGATGCCCCCGATCCCTCCGCCGAGACGGCCCTCCGGCGGGCGGCCGAGGTGGGCCTGCCGGCCTGGCGCCTGGCGCCAGCGGATCCCGGCGAGGTGGAGCGCTCGGTCATCGGCTACCTCGTCAACGCCCGGTCGGAGCTGGAACGCCGAGCGGCGGACCTCGAAGCCCGCCTCGGTACTGCCGCCCTGCGCGGCCACGACCTCGCCGCGCTGGCCGCGATCGTGGCCGCATTCCTTGGCCGGGCGGTGGCCATCGAGGGTCCCCGGGGTGGCGCGGCCGCGGTCCACGCCCCGGACACCGTCCCAGGAGCGGCCGCGCATGCCGCCCGCTACCTGGCCAACCGGCGCCACGTCGTCCTGCGCACCCCGCTCCCCGGCGGCGGGGCCATCGCCGTGCTGGGCGATCCGCCCGCGTCCGAGCTGGAGCGGGTCGCCAGCGAACGAGTGGCGGCCCTGCTGGCCCTCGAGCTGGGCCGCGATGCGGCCGCTGGCGGGTCCGGCGACGCCCACGGCCGCGCCCGGGAGGACATCCTCCCCGCTGACGGCCCACCCTGGGTCGTGCTCATGGGCCGCCAGCTGGTGGCCGGCGCCGCGAGCGGGCTCGACGAGCGGGAGCGACTGCGCGCCCGGATCGTCCGGCTCGCGCCGGGGCGTCGCTTGCGCCTCCGGGGCGATGCCGGCAGCCTCGAACTGCGCCTCGTGGCGGCGACCTCGGCCGCCGACCCACTCGGCCTGCTCATCGCCGGCCGGGTGGCGGCGATCGTCGAGCGGGTCATCGCCGTCTCGCGGCCCTTCCAGCGCGCCGGGGATCGGCCACTGGCCGAACAGGAGGCCCGGACGACCCTCGAGGCGGTCGACTCCGGCGGATCCGCCGGCCGATCGGGTGACCCCGTCGTTCGTGCGGACCGCCTGCCCGCCTACCGGCTGCTGGGCGGCCTGCACAACGTGCCCGACGGCCTCCGCCAGGCCCGCGCCCTCCTGGCTCCGCTGCTCGTCGGACGTCAGGCCGTCCAGCGGGCGCGCCTGGCCACGCTCGGCGCCGTCCTCGAGCGGCCCGGTCTGGCCGAGGCGGCGAGCGCGCTGGGCATCCATCGCAATACGCTCGCCTACCGCATCGGCCGCATCGAGGCCCTGGGTGGCTGGCGGCTCGACGATCCAGAGCTGCGCTTCGTCCTCGCCCTTGCCGTCAGATTAGTGCAAGATGCCCAAGAGGATGCCAGACCCTGACGACCCCGGGGCATCCGACCCGTCTCTGGAGGTCGTACGATGCCGCGGATACGTGCGCAACGCCCAAGCATCGGGCTCGCGCTCCCTGGGACAGGGCATGAAGGAGACCGGCGTTGACGATCGAACTCTCCGAACTGGACCCGATGGCCAAGATCGAGGCGGCCAAGGAGCACAACATCCGCTTCGTCCAGCTCCAGTTCACGGACATCCTGGGCATCGTCAAGAGCGTCACCATCCCCCTCCACCAGCTCGAGGGCTCGGTCAAGCACGGCACCTGGTTCGATGGCAGCTCGATCGAGGGCTTCACGCGCATCGCTGAGAGCGACCAGTGGCTGCGCCCGGACATGGACACGTTCGCCGAGATCCCCTGGCAGCCCGGGCACGGCACGCTCGGCGCCGGGCCGCTCGGCAGTCGCGGCACCGCCCGCGTCATCTGCGACGTGATGACCCCCGCCGGCCAGCCCTTCAGCGGCGATCCCCGCGGGGTCCTGAAGCGCCAGCTGGCCCGCGCCGCGAAGCTGGGCTACAAGTGGAACACCGGTCCGGAGCTGGAGTTCTTCCTCTTCCGCCGCGACGAGAACGGCGGCGTGGCGCCGCTGCCCCACGACCAGGCCGGCTACTTCGACTTCTCGACCGACCTCGCCCAGGAAGTGCGCCAGGACATGGTCAATGCGCTCGAGGCCTTCGGCATTCGCGTCGAAGCGGCGCACCATGAGGTGGCGGCTGGCCAGCACGAGATCGACTTCGAGTACGACGACGGGCTCAAGACGGCCGACAACGCGGTGACATTCAAGTTCACGCTGAAGGCCATCGCCAACCTGCACGGCCTCTACGCGACGTTCATGCCCAAGCCCATCCACGGCATCAACGGCTCCGGCATGCACACCCACCAGAGCCTCTACAGCCTGGCCGAGGAGCGCAACGCCTTCGCCGACGCGGACAACAAGTACGGGCTCTCGGACCTGGCCCGCAGCTACATGGCCGGCATCCTCGCCCATGCCCGGGGCATGATCGCGGTCCTCGCGCCGACGGTGAACTCGTACAAGCGGCTGGTGCCCGGCTACGAGGCGCCGACCTACCTGACCTGGGGCCGAACGAACCGCTCGGCGCTCATCCGGGTGCCCAAGGCGTCGCCCGGGCGGAGCGTCGAGGCCACCCGCATCGAGGTCCGCTGCCCGGATCCGTCCTCGAACACGTATCTGGCCTTCGCGGTGATGCTCGCCGCCGGCCTCGACGGCGTCGAGAAGGGCATGACCCTCGGCGATCCGGTCGAGGAGAGCCTCTTCGAGATGAGCGCGGCGCGCATCGCCGAGCACGGCATCAAGGAGCTGCCGGGCACCCTGGGCGAGGCGCTCGAGGAGCTGGAGAAGGACGAGGTCGTGCGTGATGCGCTCGGCGAGCACGTCCTGGAACACTTCCTCGCCGCCAAGCGCGAGGAGTGGGACGAGTACCGGACCCAGGTCACCGAGTGGGAGATCGGCCGCTACCTGGACGCGTACTAGTCGGTCCGGGGCAGCTCGGGCGACTCAGCCGAAGCGGCTCGCCGAAGCGGCTAGCCGAAGCGGCCCCGGTAGGCCGGGGGTAGCAGCGCCGCGATCCGGCGCATGAGTTCGTCCGAGCTGGCCTCCAGGGCGGCCCGCCGATCGTCGGCCGCTGGGGTCGCCGCGGGCCGGTAGAGCGGCCCGAAACGGACCGTCACGTCGGTGCCGAAACGCGGCAGCCGCGCGCCGACGGGCCACAGGCGCTCGGTGCCGGCCAAGCCGACGGGGAGGATCGGGGCGCCGCTGCGCAGAGCCAGGAGGGCCACGCCGGCCTTCGGGTCGCCCAGCGCGCCCGTGCGTGAGCGGGTGCCCTCGGGGGCGAGGCCCAGCCAGTCGCCGGCATCGAGGACCGCCCGAGCCATCCGATAGGCCTCCCGGTCGGCGCTGCCGCGACGGACCCCGAAGCCACCGTAGGCGCGCAGGACGGGGCCCATGATCGGCGCCTCGAGCGCCTCGGCCTTGGCCATGTAGCGCACGCGCCGCCCGGTCAGGCGGGCGATCACGAGGCTGAGCAGGGGCGGGTCGGCAATCGAGAGGTGGTTGGAGGCGAGGATCACGCCGGGCAGGTCGTCGGGAATGTTCTCCACGCCCTCGAGGTGGACGTGGACGCGCAGCCCCGTGAGCGCGATGCGGATGCCGAGGTTGCCCAGCCGGAACGGGAAGGGGAGCGGTCGCGGGACGGGACGCTCACTCATCGCCGGACCATAGCAGGGGCCTGCCGCATCCGGGGTCGCGTCGGTCCGGCGACAGATCCGCCCCGACGTCGAACCGACCAACCGCTTGTTTCGTCTGCCCGGGCGTGCGACAGTGGGTGAGCGCAAGGCGTCCACCGAGCGCGGAGCTCCGGAGGCGTCCCCAAGGACACCCTCCTCCCGCTGCGGCCCGTGGCCGACGTCCTCCTGAGGAGAGCCCACGATGATCGGTCCGGAGGATTCGCGGCGCACCCAGGCCTTCGTCGCAACGCTCCTTCGCGGTCGGCGGAGCCACAGGCTGCTTGGCGTCGGCAGTGCGATCGCGCTGCTGGCGGGGATCCTGGTCGGTGGACTCGTCATCGGACCGGTATCTGCCGTAACTTCACCAGCCACCGCCCCCCTCACCGTGACCAAGGTCTGCGTGCCCGACGACGGGCATAACGGCGTCTTCAACCTGCGCGTCGACGGCCGGACTGTGCTGGCCAACGCCGCGTGTGGCGCCTCCAGGCAGGTCACCCTTTCCGCCGGCCGGCACATCGTCAGCGAGACTGGCGGCACGAACACCACGCTCTCGAGTTATCGCGCCCTCATCGGCGGCGCCTGCGCGACGGACGGCACGATCCGCCTGGTCGCCAACACGCCTGCTACGTGCACCATCACGAACACCCGCAAGACCACCCTGACCGTGGCCAAGGTCTGCGTGCCGATCACCGATGGCGGCGAGTTCAACCTGCGGGTCGACGGAGCGACCGTGCTCGGCAACGCGCACTGTGGGCGGCGCACGACCGTGACGGAAACGCCGGGCGTGGTGCACACGGTCAGCGAGACGGCCGGCTACGGCACGACCCTAGCCGACTACGCCGGGCTCATCGGCGGCGACTGCGCCACCGATGGCACGATCACGCTCACGCTCGGCCAGGCCGCGACCTGCACCATCACGAACACGCGCATCCCGCCGGCCACGGCGCCCCTCACAGTCACGAAGGTCTGTGTGCCCGACGATGGGCAGAACGGCGTGTTCAACCTGCGCGTGGACGGCCGGACCGTGCTGGCGAATGCCGCCTGCGGCGCCTCGACGCTGGTCACCCTGACGGTCGGCAAGCACATGGTGAGTGAGAACGGCGGCACGAACACGTCGCTTTCCAGCTATGCAGCACTCATCGGGGGTGCCTGCGCCGCCAACGGGACGGTCACGCTCGTGGCTGACACCCCCGCGACGTGCACGATCACGAACACTCGCAAGCCCACCATGACGGTGACGAAGATCTGCGTGCCAGATCCTGCTGCGGCACAGTTCGATATCCTCGTCGACGGCTCCGATCGGGGCGACGTCTCGTGCGCGGCCGGCGGCGTCCGCACGATCCGGGCCCTCACCCTTGACGTCGGCACCCATACACTCGGGGAAGAAGCCGACGGCACGACCAAGCTGGCCGACTACAAGGCGTCCTACGCCTGCACGAACGGCACCATCGACCCCGTCAGCGGCGTGATCGCCCTGGTCGCCGGCCAGTCGGTCGCCTGCACGATCACGAACGCCCGCACGGACACGTTCACCGCCGACCTCCAGATCACCAAGACCGACGGGACCGATGTGGCGATCGCCGGTTCGACCATCACCTACACGATCGTCGTCACCAACGCCGGTCCGGCGGACGTGGTCGGCGCCAAGGTCGACGACACGAGCCCGTTCGACGGGTTCGCCTGGACGGCGGTGCAGACCGGCGGCGCGAGCGGCTTCACCGCCGACAATAGCGTCGCTCCCTTCCCCACCAACATCCACGACACCGTCGACATGCCCTCCGGCTCGACGATCACCTACACCGCGAAGATGGACACGAATCGCGAGGCAAGCTCGGCCGTCAACACGGCCACGGTGACGGCGCCCACGGGCACCGTCGACCCGGACCTGACCAACAACAGCGCCACCGACAGCGATACCCTGACCGAGCCGATCGACCTCTCGATCACCAAGGACGACGGGGTCACGACCGTGTCCCCCGGTGACCCGGTGACCTACACGATCGTCATCGGCAACCCGAGCGCGTGGCCAGCCGGCTTCACCCTCACCGACACCGTGCCGGCCTCGTTGTCCAACGTGACCTGGACGGCCGTCGAGTCCGGCTGCCCCATCTGCTTCCCGACAAGCGGCAGCGGCAGCATCAACCAGGGTGGCACGCTTCCCCCCGGCGACACCCTCACCGTCACCCTGACCGGGACGCTCGCCGCCGACGCCAGCGGCAACCTCGAAAACACCGCCACCGTCACGCTCGTCACGGGCACCCCCGCGATCTACGATCCCGACCTCACCAACAACAGCGCCATCGACACCGACACGATCCTCACCGCCGACCTCCAGATCACCAAGACCGACGGGACCGATGTGGCGATCGCCGGTTCGACCATCACCTACACGATCGTCGTCACCAACGCCGGTCCGGCGGACGTGGTCGGCGCCAAGGTCGAC
>JBIOID010000107.1:0-6444 GCA_044449585.1 Candidatus Limnocylindrales bacterium | reverse complement strand
TACAGGCCCACGATCTCCTCCGGCTCGACGATCAGGCCCGTCTCCTCGAGGGTCTCGCGGATGGCCCCTTCGCGGACCGTCTCGTCGATCTCCAGGAAGCCACCCGGCTGCGCCCACGCCCCACGACCCGGGTCGATGCCGCGTCGCAGGAGCACGACCTCGCCGGCCGGGGTGATGGGCAGCGTGGTCACGACCAGCCGCGGGTTGACGTACGCGATGAAGCCGCAGGCCGGGCAACTCAGGCGGTCCCGGTGGTCGCCGTCGATCGGCCCGAAATGCAGCTCGGCGCCGCACCGCGAGCAGTAGTTGAGCAGCTCACCCATCCAGCTGGGCATGCCACCGGGGCCGCGCGGCTGGTCCCACGGCTCGAGCTCCAGCAGGTCGTCGTGCGAAGCGGGATCGGGCCCCTGGGGCTGGCCGGGACGCAGCGGTGGCCGGTCCGTCATGCCAGCACTACCACGGCGATGACCCCGAGTTCCAGGGCCATGCCTACCAGCAGCACGGCGACCCAGACCACGCGGAACGCGGCCCGCCCTTGCGCGACCGGCCACCAGGCGCGCACCGAGCGCGCGATACGGACCGCCGCGTCGCCGGTGACGAGCAGGAGCAGGGTCCCGGCCACGAGCACCGGCAGGCGGACGATCGGTGCGGCCAGCGGAGCGCCCAGCTCCCAGGCCGAGATGGCCACCGTGCCGCAGATGAGCACCACGACGCTGAGGTAGATGAAGACGTCCTGGAGAGGCGTCGGGCGGGTCTCCGGTATGCGCTGAGGCACGGTGGCCCGCCCGCTGGAGTCGGCAGCGGGCACGCCTTGGCGGGCCAGCACCGGCATCCCCGGCTGCCAGCGCTCGTCGTCCATGCGTGGCGCCTCGGTCACGGGTCGAGTGTACGCCCGATGGTCCGGGACCCCGACCCGACGGTCAGCCGGGCAGGGGCTCCGCGTTCGATTCGTCGGCCAGGATGGCCTCGGTCATGCGTCGCCGCCAGTCGGCCAGCCGCTCCCGCAGCGCGGCGTCGTGGAGGGCCATGATCTGGGCCGCCAGGAGGGCCGCGTTCTCCGCCCCGCCGATGGCCACCGTCGCCACCGGCACGCCGCGCGGCATCTGCACGGTCGACAGCAGGGAGTCCAGGCCGCCGCCGACTTGCGTCGGGATGGGCACGCCGATGATGGGCAGGAGCGTCTTCGAGGCGAGCACCCCGGCCAGGTGCGCCGCGCCGCCGGCCCCGGCGATGAGGACTTCCAGGCCCCGTTGCGCGGCGGTCTCCGCGTACCGGGTGGCCAGCTCGGGCGTGCGATGGGCCGACATGACACGCAGCTCGCTGGGCACCCCAAGCTCGGCCAGCAACGCGACGGCCTTCTCCATGACCGGGAAGTCGGAGCGGCTGCCACACACGATGCCGACGCGCGGTGGGCCGCCCGCGGCGCCCCGGCCGTCCCCTGTCGCCACGTTCACCCTCCTTGCGCGGCGTAGCCGGGTTCGCCGTCGAACGTCTGCAGCCGCTCCACGTGCGTCCAGCGATGGTGCTCGGCGATGCGGCCAAGCAGGTCGAGCAGGTCGCGCCCACGGGGCTCGCGCCCGTCGGCCGCCTCGAAGCGGCCGCTGTACCAGCGCACCGAGTCGCCGACGGCCTCGCCCGGGTAGACGCGCGTGCCGCGGCTGGCGACGCTCTTCAGGCGGAAGCCCGCGCCGGCGGCCGCGGCCAGCGACGCACCCAGCTCGGCGATCGGCAGGTCGCTCTCGACCATGACGTCCAGGCCCACGAGCGTCCGCGGGATGGCCGCGTAGTAGGCCGCGCTGTAGTCCCAGCGCGGCAGCGGGGCCGCTGACATGTCGGGTGTCCGCGCGCGCACTGCGATCGCCTGGCGGGGACCCCGACCGAGGTTGGCGATCACGGCGTCGGTGTAGCCGGTCGTCGAGGTCGCCTGTTCCACGTCGCCGCCCGTCTGACGAGCGAGATCCTGGGTGACCGCTGACCCGCTCTCGAGCGTCGCCAGGACGGCGTTCTCGACCAGGTCGGCCGCGGCCGGCTCGCCGATGTGGCGCAGGAGCATGACCGCGCTGAGGATGAGGGCCGTCGGATTGATGACGTCCTTGCCGGCGTACTTGGGGGCGGAGCCGTGGACCGCCTCGAAGATGGCCACCTCGTCGCCGTAATTGCCGCTCGCCGCGAAGCCGAGGCCGCCCACGAGGCCGGATGCGAGGTCGCTGATGATGTCGCCGTTCAGGTTGGTGGTGACCACCACGTCGAACTGGGCGGGATCCTTGGCCAGCTGGTGCGCCACGTTGTCGATGATCAGGTGCTCGGCGGTGATGCCCGGGTACTCGGGCGCCAGCTCCTCGAAGACCCGTTTGAACAGACCCTCGGTGAGCTTCATGATGTTGGCCTTGGTGGCCGCCGTGACCTTGGTGCGGCCCTCCCGTCGGGCCAGCTCGAAGGCGTACCGGATGACCTTCTCCGAGCCCTTGCGGGTGATCAGCTTCAGACCCTGGGCGACGTCCGGTGTCTCGAGGTGCTCGATCCCGGCGTACAGATCCTCGATGTTCTCGCGCACGATGACCAGGTCGATGCCCTCACCGCGATAGCGCGTCGGCACGCCCGGCAGCTCACGCGCGGGGCGCACGTTGGCATAGGTCTCGAAGAGCTTGCGCAGGGTGACGTTGGCGCTCTTCTCCCCGAACCCGACGGGCGTCTCGAGCGGGCCCTTGAGGACCACGCGCGTACGCTCGATGGACGCGCGCGTCTCGCGCGGCACGCCCGAACTGTCACCGGCGCGGAAGACGGCGCCTCCCGCTGCGGCCTCCTCCCAGGCGATCGCGACACCGGCGGCGTCGACGACGCGCATCGCCGCGCGGACGATCTCCGGGCCGACGCCATCACCCGGTATGACCGTGACGGCGTGGCCGGGGACGGAGGTCGTGGGCACGGCCTAATCGTAGAGTCTGGGCCGCTGCTGCGCTACGAACGGCGCGCGGCGGCGAGCCGGTAGCATCGTGCCGTGACAGAGCGCATCCCGGTCATCCTCGACGTCGACACCGGTATCGACGACAGTCTGGCCATCCTGTATGCGTGTGCCTCGCCGGAGGTCGAGCTGGTCGCCGTGACCTGCGTCAGCGGGAACGTCGAGGCGCGCCAGGTGGCGGAGAACACCCGGGCCGTGCTGGAACTCGTGGGTCGAAGCGACGTCGAAGTGGCGCTCGGCCGCGAGGTGCCGCTCGTGCGCCCCCTCATGACCACGCCGGAGACGCACGGCCCGCGTGGCATCGGCTACGCGGTGCTGCCGCCGGCCAGCCGCCCGTTGAGCCCGCGCCACGCGGCCGACCTCATCGGTGACGAGGCCCGTCGCCGCCCGGGCGAGGTGACGCTGGTGGCCGTCGGGCCGCAGACGAACGTGGCCGTCGCGCTGGAGCGTGAGCCGGCATTGCCCGCGCTGTTGCGGCGACTGGTGTTCATGGGCGGCGCCTTCCGCGCGCCCGGCAACACGACGCCGGTCAGCGAATGGAACGTGGCCGTCGACCCGGATGCCGCCAAGGCGGTGGCGGCTGCGTTCTCACCGGATCTCGGGGCGGGGGCACCGCAACGCCCGCTCGCCCTCGGGCTGGACGTGACCGAGCAGGCCATCGTCCGCCCGGCCGACCTGGAGCGGCTGTATGCGCGCGCGGGGGGGACGCCCGACTCCGATCCCGTCCTGCGCTTCATCGCCGATGCCCTGCGCTTCTACATCGAGTTCCACGAGCGGAACGACGGCTTCCGCGGCGCCCACATGCATGACCCGCTCGCCATGGCCGCGGCGCTCGATCCGACGCTCGTGACGACCGAGCCGGTCGCCGTCGACATCGAGCTGGTCGGCACCCTCACGGGCGGCCAGACCGTGGCCGACTGGCGCCACCACTGGGGCCGCCCGCCCAACATGGACGTGGCCGTCGCCGTCCGTGCCGACGCCTTCCTGGAGCGCTTCATCGACCGCGTCGGCGGCCTTGCCGCCCTCGTGGCCCGTGTCATGCGAACACCGTAGCGCGGGCGCACCCGCTCATGGCACTCTTGCAGCGGCGGGTGCCGCGCCCGTGCCCGACGGGCGACATGGAGGATCGAGTCGAGTGGACTGGCTATCACGACAGTTCAGTACCCGCGTGGTCGTGCTGTTGCCCATCGCCATCGCCATCAACATCGTCCTCGGGGCGACCGTCCAGCAGGCGCTCAAGCTGCCCATCTACCTCGACTCGATCGGCACGATCCTGGTCGGCGTGGTCGCCGGGCCGATCGCGGGCCTGCTGACAGGCGTGCTGTCCAACCTGATCTGGGGCTACCTGCTACCGGCCCCGATCGGCAGCACGACGATCGGCCCGTTTGCGATCACAGCCGGCGTGATCGGCCTGTTGGCTGGCCTGTGGGGTCGCATGAGTCTGTTCCGGCCGCGGCGCGGTGACCGGAGTTCGATCCCGGGCGCCATCGTGGCCTTCATCCTCGTCGGCGCGCTCGCCTTCTACACGTACAGCCGGGCCTACGCCAGCCCGACCGACTTCCAGAACAACACCGGCTTCGACCCGACCACGCTCGACCAGTCGCGCGTCTTCTTTCTGGCCATCCTGGTCATCTTCGTGGCCATGGTCGCGTTCGCGCTGTTCCTGCGCCGCGACATCGGGGCGGTGTACGCCATCGGGGCCGGCCTGATCACGGGCATCGTCGCGGCCATCGTGTCGGCGCCCATCGCGGCCGTCGTGTTCGGCGGCGTCACCGGTGGCGGGACGGACCTCCTGGTCGCGGCCTTCCGCGCCGGAGGCGACAGCCTCGTGTCGGCGACGCTCAAGCAGGGCCTCCTGTCCGACCCGCTCGACAAGATGATCACCACCTTCGTGGTGTTCTTCATCGTCGGTAACCTGTCGCAGCGCTTCATCGCCCGGTTCCCGAACGGCGAACGCCTGGTGACCAAGCCGGAGTGATACCGACCTCACCGGATGCGACCGCCGGTCCGGCATCGGGGGCGGCACCGCCCGCGTTCGTGGTGCGGGCGCCGACGGGACCGTACCGGTCGCTGAACCCGCTCACCAAGCTGGTCGTCGCCCTGACCGAGGTCGTGGCGGCGTTCGTGGTCGGGACGTGGACGGGGCCGGTGGTCGTGCTGGTGCTAGTGGTCGTGACCGCCTTCGTGGCCGGCGTGGAGCGCCGTGCGGCGGTCATCGCGGCCGTGACCATCCCGGTGGTGGCGTCGATCGTCCTCATCAACGGGTTCCTGTACCCGGGCGCGACCGACGTGCTGTTCCGCTTGGGACCCCTCGCGCCATCGGTCACGGGGTTCCTCTTCGGCCTGCAGGTCACCATCCGCCTGCTGGCCGCCTCCCTGGCCCTGGCCGTGGCCTACCTGACGACGCGCACGGACGACCTGCTGGCGGACCTGGAGCGGCGCGGCTTCGGCCGGCGTGCCACCTTCGTCATCGGGTCGGCCATCGAGACCGTCCCCCGGACCATGACCCGGGCCGCCGAGATCGTCGATGCCCAGCGCGCGCGGGGGTTCGACACGGAAGGCCGCTGGTGGCGTCGGGCCCGCGGTGTCGTGCCGCTGGCGGCGCCCGTCGTCTTCGGCGCGCTGACCGAGGTCGAGGAACGGACCATGGCCCTGGAGGCGCGCGCCTTCTCCACGCCCGGTCGGCGCACGGTCCTGCGCATCCTGCCCGACACGGCGATGCAACGGGCGGTGCGCTACGGACTGGCCGTCCTGGTCGTCGTGGTGGTCGTCGGTCGCGCCACCGGACGGCTCGCCATCTTGCCGTGACCCTGCGCCTGGATGCGGTGTCGTACCGCTACGCCGGTTCGGGCGGTGTGGTGCTGCAGGACGTCGATCTGACCGTCGAGCTGGGCGAGGTGGTCGGCCTCGTTGGGGCCAACGAGGCCGGCAAGTCGACGCTCTGCCTGGTCGCTGCCGGCCTGGCGCCGGGGACCATCGGCGGGCACCTCGGCGGCACGGTCAGCATCGACCACCTGACCACGGCCCGGGCTCGCCCGTTCGAGCTGGCGCAGCATTGCGGCAGTCTCTTCCAGAACCCGGCCACCCAGATCTCCGGGACGGCGCCGACCGTCTGGGAGGAGGTCGCGTTCGGACCGCGCAACCTGGGCGTGTCGGTGGCGGAGGTCGTGCGACGGGTGGGCGACGCGATCGAGGCCCTCGGCATCGGGACGCTCGTGGAGCGTGACCCGGCGCGGCTCTCCGGCGGGCAGGCGCAACTGGTCGCCCTGGCCGGTGTCCTCGCCCTCCGTCCCACATACCTGGTGCTCGACGAGCCGACAAGTCAGCACCACCCGCAGGGAACGCGCCTCGTGGGCGACGCCCTGGCCGCCCTGGCGAGACAGGGCGGGGACGGCTTCCTGGTGGTCTAGCACATGACCGACCTGCGGGCCGGTGTCGCCGCCCGGGTTTCGGTCCTCGAAGCCGGGCGCCTGGTCGCGATC
>JBIOID010000106.1:0-6460 GCA_044449585.1 Candidatus Limnocylindrales bacterium | reverse complement strand
CCGTGGCCCTACCGCTGTCGATCGGCAGCAGGGTGGCCAGCATCTGCAGCATCGTGGTCTTGCCCGCGCCGTTGGGCCCCAGCACGGCGAAGATCTCGCCCTCATGCACGGCGAGATCGATGCCGTCGACCGCGCGGTTCGTGCCGAAGGTCTTGACCAGGCCGTGTGCCTCCACGGCAAGGACCGCGCCCTGCGCTGATCGTGGCGATGCCGTTGTCTCTTCGATCATGGTGGGACTCCAAACGTGTAGTGGCTATAAGACTAGCATGACTCCACTTTTCGACTACACTTGGTCGCTGATGATCGCGAACACCGACAACGAACTCAGCCTCGAGGCGATCCTGGAGATCCTCGAGGCGGCGCACGCGGGCGAGGAGCCGATGGTCGAAGGCTTGCGCGACCGCAAGAAGCGGCGCAGCCGCCAGCGGATCTCCAACGTCGCGACGGCGCTGTTCCTGGCCGAGGGCTTCGACGCCGTGAGCGTTGCCCGGATCGCCGCGGTGTGTGAGGTGTCCGAGCAGACGGTGTTCAACTACTTCCCCACGAAGGAATCGATGTTCTTCGATCGCGACGAGTCCTACGCCGCGGCGCTGGCGCAGGCCGTCCGGTATCGCGGCGCCGAGCCGCTTGGCGAGGTCGTCGTGAAGACCCTCATCCACGGCGTACCGTTTGATCGGTGGCAGGACCTGGACGAAGCACACGCCGTGCGCCTGTTCCGGCGCTTCTGCGAGGTCGCGGAGAGCTCGCCAGCGCTTCGGGCCGCGCCGTACGTCGAACTCGAACGCTTCACGGCGACCCTCGGCGCAGCGCTCGCCGAACGGATCGGCGCGGATCCTGATGATCCCGAGGTGACGCTGGCCGTGATCGTCATCGCAGGGCTCGCTCGTGTCTGGGCGCGCGCCACGTTCAAGCACGTTCATCGTGTCTCCTCGATGGCGGCGCTCGAAAGCGCGGTGCGTGCCGATGTGATCCGCGCACTCCGCATCGCGACGCCGACCCTCGATGCCTTCGACAACCTCGGGTCCAGCCACGCCCGACAGGATCGGCGCTGACCAGGCGACCCCGCGCGGATGGCGGCCCGTATCATCGAGAGCGTAGACGTGGACCCGGCACCGCTCCGTGTGGTGCTGGGCTCGCAGGCGCTCGAGAGTACGATCGCGGCGCTGCGGGCCCGGGTCGCGGGCTTCGAAGCGCAGGCCGCACTCGCCGCCTCGACCGACTTCCCGCCCGGCGAGTGACCAGGAGGGCGCAACCATGCAGAAGGTGCCCCGGCAGCCCACCGTCAAGGCGCCCGCCGAGCGGTTCACGGGCGACGTCTGGTTCGACGTGATCGCGCGAGGCGAGCCGCCGTCCCGGGTTCGGGTCAACGTGGTGCGCTTCGCACCGGGGTCGCGCAATGCGTGGCATGCGCATGCCGTCGGACAGACCGTGTACGTGACCGAGGGTCTCGGACGGATCCAGGCGCGTGGCGGCAAGGTGATGGAGATCCACCCCGGCGACACGATCCACACGCCGCCGGGCGAGTGGCACTGGCATGGCGCCGCCCCCGACCGGTTCATGACGCACATCGCCATCTGGGAAGCCCCGGCCGAGGGACCGGAGAGTGAGTTCGGCCCCCTCGTCACGGACCCGGAGTACCTGGGGACGGATACGCCCGGAGGTTCGTGAAGTCCCGTCAGTCCGCGACGGGGGCCACATCGGACGTCCGCCGGATGCGCGGCAGCGGCGAGAGCACGAGGATCAGGATCGAGGCGGCCATCACGACCCAGCCGATGGCGATCGCGCCACGGACACCGATCAAGCCGGCGATCGCGGCGGCCATGAGGGCGCCGAGCGGGTAGGCGATCCCGTGGGTGAACACCCCGAGGGTGGCGTTGACCCGGCCGAGGATGCGATCCGGGATGACCCCCTGGATGAGCGACAGCTCGGCGATATCCTCGATCGTCTCGAGGCCGTCGCCGACCAGCTGAGGGATGAACACCATCAGCGTCGCGAGCAGCAGCGGCCCACCCGCCAGTGGCGTCAGCACGCCCACGATCGACGCGCCCGTCGCCGTCCAGATGAGGGCCGGGCCGAAGCCGAGCCGGGCGATGACCCTGGAGGCGAAGAGCGAGCCGATGAGGGAGCCGACCCCGCCGGCCGAGACGACCACGCCGAGCAGGAACGGGTTCAGGTGCAGGTCCTGGATGAGGTAGATCGTGTAGAGGACGCCGTAGAACGAGCCGGCCACATGGGCCACGATCGAGCGGAGGGTCAGCGGCAGCAGGATGGGGTGTCGGCGGACGAGCCGCAGAGCCTCGACGATCTCGAGTCGCATCGGTGTGGGCGAGGTCCTGGCTGGACGTGACGGCTCGGGGCTGCGGATCAGCATCAGCGAGACCGCCGAGACCACGTAGGAGAGAGCGTCGACCAGCATCGCGAACGGCGCACCGAGCACCTGCACGAGGCCGCCGGCCAGGCCGGGACCGCCGATCTCGGCGAGCGACGAGCTGGTCGCGAGCTTGCTGTTGCCCTCGAGCACGCGCTCGACCCCGATGAGTGACGGGACATACGCCGGATAGGCGGCATCGAATAGCGCCCCGAGGCAGCCCTCGAGGAACACGACGAGGTACAGCTGCTCGATCCGGAGAGCCCCCGCGAGGTAGGCCACCGGGATCGAAAAGAGCAGGACCGACCGGATCGCATCAGCCGCGATGAGCAGCGGGCGTCGACGCAGCCGGTCGACCCATGCGCCCGCGAAGAAGCCGACGAGCAGCACCGCGAGGCTGGCCGAGACGACCAGTAGCGCCATCTCCAACGGTCCCGCGCCGAGGACGAGCAGTGCGACGAGCGGCACGGCCGTCCGCGTCACTACGGAGCCAAGCTCCGACACCGTCTGGCCGACCCAGAGCTTCATGAAGTCGGCGTGTCGCCAGAGCGACGCGGTCACCACGGTGGGGGGAGGGTACTGGACCGCGAACGCGTGGCGGACACGAGGTCGGGCGCCCTCTGCTGCTGCGTCGTTCCCGCGACGTTGCGAGCGTCCCGCATAGTAGGCGCGTGAACGTCCCCGAGACGCGCTATGCGAAGAGTGGCGATCTATCGATCGCCATGCCGCGGCATGATAGGCGGACCATGAGCAACGATACGAGGCTACCTTCATGATCCCCGACCCGGCCGCGACCCTGCCGCCCGACAGCTCGGCGGCAGTGTCCCTCGAGCGAGGTCGACGGCTGCGAAGCGTGGCGCCCCGGAGGAGCCACGCCACCTGGGTGCCGCCGGCCGACCGGGTGGACCCAATCGAAACGCTCATCGCGTCGAATTCGACCCGGATACCCGAGCTCGCGCCCATCCGGATCGGCCGCATGCTCACGTCGCCGTTCGTGTTCCTGCGCGGATCCGCCGCGGTCATGGCCGGCGACCTGGCGACGACCCCGCGGACGGGCGCCATGGTCCACCTGTGCGGCGATGCCCACCTCCTGAACTTCGGGATGTATGCCAGTCCGGAACGACGCCTGGTATTCGACCTGAACGACTTCGACGAGACGGATCGCGGGCCGTGGGAGTGGGACGTCAAGCGGCTGGCGGCGAGCTTCGTGGTCGCCTGCCGGGACAACGGCTACCCGGAAGCCACGTGCCGCGACATGGCGCGCACGGTCGCCCGCGAGTACCGGCGCTGGATGCGCACGTATGCCGGCATGCGCGCCCTGCAAGTGTGGTACGCCGCGATCCCCATCGAGCGCATCCTCGAGCGTGTCGAGCGGGCCCGGGATCGCGCCGATCTCGACATCTCGATCGATGAGGCACGGCGGCGGGACCACATCCGTGCGCTCGGCAAGCTGTCGGTCGCGGTGCCCGGCGGGGGCTACCTCATCCGCCACCAGCCGCCGCTGCTGCAGCGCCTGGCCGACGACGATCCCGGCCGCGCGGCCGTGCCCTACATCTATGCGGCCTACCTGAAGTCGATGGCGCCGGAGCGGCGCCTCCTCGTCGAGAAACACCACCTGCTCGACGTGGCGCTCAAGGTCGTCGGGGTGGGCAGCGTGGGGACGCGCTGCTACATCGCCCTGTTCGCCGGCCCGGCCGGGGGCCCGCTCATCCTCCAGGTCAAGGAGGCCACCGCGTCCGTGCTCGCCCCGTACGTGCGGAGCCGCCCGCGCCGCCACCAGGGCGAGCGCGTCGTGACCGGCCAGCGGATCATGCAGGCCGTCTCGGACAGCTTCCTTGGCTGGACCCAGTCACCGGACAGCCGGACCGAGTATTACGTGCGCCAGCTGCACGACATGAAGTACGGCGTCGACATCGGCGGGCTCCGCCCGGCGGGGATGCAGCTGTACGCCGAGGTGTGCGCCTGGGCGCTCGCTCGGGCGCATGCCCGGTCGGGCAACCCCGCCCTGCTGGCGGGCTACCTCGGTCCGGGTAGTGCGTTCGACGACGCGATCGCCACGTTCAGCGTCGCCTACGCCGACCAGACGGAGCGGGACCACACGGCCCTGGTCGCTGCGGTCAAGGCCGGACGGATCGCCGCGGAGACGGGCATCTGAAGGCTCGCGCGCCGCGGGCCGACCTACCGCCGGGTCAACAGTCCTCGCAGCTCGCGCACGACCAGGAGTTCTGACGCGGCCACGGCCAGCAGCTGCTCGGGCGGCTGGCGACGCCTGGCTGGAGGCGGACCGAAGGCGACCAGGCGCCACAGCCCATCCTCATGGTGGAGCGTCAGCTGGCCCAGGCGCCAGCCCCTGGGCAGGGCCCCGATGAGGTCGGCCCAGGCCCGCTGCAACTCGGTCATGGGCACCAGGCTCGGCGATGCTGGTGTCGGCTTGGCTGGCACATCCACCGGCCCTGATGCGGCCACGGCGGCGATCAGCCCATCGCCTGGGCGAGTGCTGCTCCCCACGCGCTGGCCTTGACCAGCTCGCCTTCCCGCAAGGGGCCGTACTTGCCCTGCACGATGAAGCGGGCGGCCTTGCCGACCGGCGCGTAGCCGGCGCCTTCAAGCCCACGCATGATGGCGCCCTTGGCGCCGCCCGGTGACCAGCGGAGGCCGGTCTCGAAGGCCGCGGCGCGCCCATGGGCGGCGGGCAGGCCCGCCAGCCAGCCACGCAGCGACGGATGCGTGAGGTCCGGTCGAGCGGGCGCGTCGCCCTGATCGGAAGCCAGCCTGGCGCGCATGGACTCACTGAGCAGACCGAAGGCGATCACCGGGGCACCCGCGACGACGAGATCGGCGCCCTCGAGGACGGTGGCGGTGGCCTCATCCGTGGTCAGCGCCCGCGCGTCCGGGCCGATCCCTTCGGCGATGGCGCGCGCGACGGCGGCGGTGTTGCCCCACAACGACTCGTACACGACGACAGCTCGCATGGCAGGTGGCCTCCTTATGGGGCCATGGTGGCGCGGGCGGCCGATCGAGGGGCAGGGCCGGTCGACCACCAACAACGGGCCATCCGGCCCGACGGCAGGCCGGGTCTAGGACCGTCGGGTCGCGACGATGGTCACGATGGCCAGGGCCCCGATCGGGATGATGAGCAGGCCGAAGCCGCCGGGGACCAGGTCATGCAGCCAGGTGAAGGCGTCGCGCATGAGGTTCACGGCCTGGTTGATGACGTCGCCCATGCACGCACCGTCCTTCCTGCGGCCGATTATCACCCGCGCGTCGAGTCGGGCCAAGTGTCACGTCGTGGCGGTGGGTCTGCGCTAAGGTTGATCCGGCGCCGCGCGGCGCCGCCGCCGTGGTGTTGGGGGGAGGACCGTGGACATGTGGGTCTGGGTATGGCGCGTGATCGGCCTGGCCGTCGTAGCCGCGGCGGTCGTCATCGCCTTATGGTCCATGGGCCAGCTCGCCAGCGCGATCGACCGCGTGGACCTGACGCCACCCAGCGCGTCCGCCACGGCCACCGTCGGCCAGCCGTCATCGGGCCCGACCGTGTCCGGGAGCCCCGGGCCATCGGCATCCGCGCCCGTCCTGCGCTCGCCGACCCCGTCACCGAAGCGGCCGTCGCCCACGCCGAAGCACTGACCCGCCCAGGCCGGGTCGCGCCTACTGCTCGTAACCCTCGACCGTGGTGGCGGGCCGCATCTTGGCTTCTTCCGGCGGGAGGCCGGCCGCGCGGCGCGCCTGGCGCTGGCGCAGCAGGTCGTAGCACTGGTCCAGCTGCACGCGGATGACCTCCAGGCGGGCCACGTCCGCCGGGCTCAGTCCGCCACCATCACCGGCCTGGCCGTACAGGAGCTCCTCCTCCGCCGCCAGCTCATTGATACGCCCCAGCACCTGCGGATCGTCCATCGCGCGCCATCCTTTCGGTCGCCGGCGACTCGTCGTCGCGCACTTCGCCGCTAGCTTGCCACGTCGCACGACCGGGCCGCCGGCCCGAGGGCGGTAGACTCTCCGGCCAGTGTCAGATCCATCGACGCCCGCCGGCACCGACGCGACCCGCCCGGGCCCCTTGGACCGATCGACGGCGACGGCCGCTTCGGTGACGGG
>JBIOID010000105.1:0-6545 GCA_044449585.1 Candidatus Limnocylindrales bacterium | reverse complement strand
GTGGCTGGCAGAGATCAGCGGGATGCACGCGGTGACGCTCCAGCCGGCCGCCGGGGCGCATGGCGAGCTGACCGGGATCCTGATGGTGCGGGCCTACCACGAAGCGCGCGGCGATCACGCGCGGCGCGAGGTCATCGTGCCCGACTCGTCGCACGGGACCAATCCCGCGACCGCCTCGATGGCCGGCTTCACGACCGTGACCGTGCCCTCCGCGCCCGACGGCGGCGTCGACCTGGAGGCCCTGCGGGCGGCCCTGGGGCCGCAGACGGCCGCGGTCATGCTCACCAACCCGTCGACCCTGGGCCTCTTCGAGGCGCGTGTGGTGGAGCTGCTGGAGGCGGTCCATGCGGTGGGCGCGCTGGCCTACATGGACGGCGCCAACCTGAATGCCATCCTGGGCAAGTTCCGCCCGGGTGCGGCCGGCTTCGACGTGATGCACATCAACGTCCACAAGACGTTCTCCACGCCGCATGGCGGTGGTGGCCCGGGGGCTGGCCCGGTGGGCGTCGGCGAACGCCTGGCGCCATTCCTGCCCGCGCCGCGCGTCCTGCGCGAGCCCGACGGTTCGTTCCGCCTGGAGCGACCGGGCGAGCGCCCCAGCTCCATCGGCCGGGTCCGGGCGTACCAGGGCAGCGCCGGCGTCTTCGTGCGCGCGTATGCCTATCTGCGCGCCCACGGCGGCAGTGGCCTGGTCGAGGTCAGCGAGGACGCGGTGCTGGCGGCCAACTACCTGAAGCACCGCCTGCGCGGGGCCTACGAGATCCCGTACGACCGACCGTGCAAGCACGAGTTCGTGGCCAGCGGCGAGGCGCTCAAGGTGGCCACCGGGGTGCGCACGCTGGACGTCGCCAAGCGGCTCATCGACAAGGGCTTCCATCCGCCGACCATCTACTTCCCCCACATCGTCGAGGAGTGCCTCCTCATCGAACCGACGGAGACCGAGTCGGTGGAGACGCTCGACGCGTTCGCGGAGGCCATGCTGGCCATCGCCGACGAGGCGCATCGCGATCCCGAGCTGGTGCTCACGGCGCCCCATTCGGCCCCCGTGCGGCGGCTCGACGAGGCGACGGCGGCCCGCCAGCCGGACCTGCACTGGCGGCCGCTGACCGGCCGCGAGGCCCCCTGCCCGAGCTGAATCGGGCCCTCCGCGGCGGCGCGGGGTAGACTCAGCGCCTCGTGGCGACCCATCGGACGCGTGGTCCCCTTCGCGCCGTCGTGGGCGGCCTGACCGCGCTCCTGGTCATCGGGTGCGGCACCGCCACGCCGGCCCCCACCAGCACCATCGAGGTGACGCCCACGCCCTCGGCGGCGGCGGCCGCCGACACGCTGCGCATCGGCGTAGCGGCCGGCCCCACGGGCTTCATCGTGCCGACCGGGGACGAGGCGACCCAGCTCGTCCAACGGTTGCTGCAAGCCGCCCTGTATCGCCTCGACGCCCGCCTGGTGCCCCAGCCGGACCTGGCCGCGGCCGCGCCGACCGTCAGCGCCAACGGCTTGACCTGGCAGGTGACGCTGGCGTCCGGCCGCCAGTTCAGCGACGGCAGCCAGGTGTCCGCCGCCGACGTCGTGCGCACCTATCAGCTCGCGCTCTCGGGTGACTGTCCGTTCGGCGACCTGTGCGCGCCCATCGGCCGGGCCGTCGCTGCGGTCAAGGCCGTCGGGCAGCAGAAGGTGACGTTCACGCTGCGCCACCCGTGGGCGCCCCTCGAGGCGGACGTCCTGGCCCAGCTGCCCATCCTGCCGGCGGCTGGCCTGGCGGCCAGCGTGGCGCGCCTCGTGGCCGGCGCCAGCTCGGTCACGCCGGCCCAGGTGACCGAGCTGCTGGGCACGATCCAGGCCACCACGTCGTCGGCGACCTGTGGCGGGACGCCGTCCCCCGCCTCGTGCGATCCGGCCTTCTACACGGCCAGCCTGCTGTCCCTGCTGGGGCAGGCCGGCGTGACGAGCCCGTCCGCGGCCGCCTTCCGCGGTGCGGACGGCTCACCCGATCCGTCGGCCTACGCGGCGGCGCTGCTCGGGCAGCTGGAGGCGCTGGCGGCGGTCCAGGCGGCCAGCGGGACCGACCAGGCGGCGGCCGCCCTGCCCATCCTGGACCTCCAGGCGCGGCCCGTCGGAGCCGGTCCTTTCGAACTGACCCAGGACGTGCCGGGCCATTCGATCGAGCTCACGCGGTGGGGTGCGTCGCCGGCGCGCGGCGCCCCGGCCCACGTGCGCCTCGAGGTCTTCTCCGACCCGACCGTGGCGGCCACGGCCCTCCAGTCGGGTGACCTGGACTGGTTGCCCGAGACGACCGCCGACCTGCTGCCGGGCCTCGCCACGTCGAGTCACCTGACGGCGGCCACGCGACCGTCGGACACGCTGCGCCTGATCGTGTTCAACGTCCGCGCTGGTCATCCCTACGCCGATCCGACCGCGCGGGCCGCGTTCGCGGCGTGCCTGGACCCGGCGGCCCTGGCGGCCGACGCGGCCTCTCAGCATGACTTCGTGGCCGTCGATCCGCTGGCACCGGGTTCCTGGGCGGCCCAGGGCCACCTGCCCTGGCCATCGGGCGCAGCCGCCGCCCAGGCGCGCCTCGAGGCCGCCGGCTGGCAGCGTGGCAGCGACGGCGTGTACGCCCGGCTGGGCCTGCGGCTGGCGAGCTCGATCGCCGTGCGGCCCGGGCAGACCGACCTGCTGGCCCTGCTGACCGCCGCCTCGACGCGCCTGCGCGCCTGCGGTATCGCGCTCGACGTGCAGGCCACGACGCTGTCCGGTGAGGACCTGCTGGCGACGCTCGAGTACCCCAACGCGTTCGATGTTTACCTGGCCAGCGAGCCGGCCGGCCTCGACCCGGACGACGCCCTGGGCCGGCTGGCGGGTGACCGCGCCACCACGATCCTCGATCCGGGGGACGCGAACTTCGGGGGCTGGCAGGATGCCGCGACCGATCAGCTCCTCGCGGCCGGTCGGCGCGTCGCGGACCCGGCCGCGCGGTCCGCCACCTACACGCAGCTCGAGATACGGCTGGCCCAGCTGGTCGCGATCCTGCCCATCGCCTGGGACCCGGCCGAGGCGGCGATCGCCCGCCGCGTCACGCTGGCCGGTCGCGCCGTCGATCCGGCGACCCCCGGCTATGACCGTGAGCTGCTGTCGTGGCGGCTGACCGGTCCTTGACACTCTTCAACGGGCCGTACCTATAATGCGCCAGCGCTCGGGCCCAGCGTGGGAGGCGTTCGCGTGCGCGGACGCATAAGCAGGGCGCGGAGCTGAGGGGTGACCGACCGCCATCCCGGTGGTCGGCATCGGACCACAGGAGGTAGGAATACCGATGAGTCTGCGGACTCGCAGGGCGTTCGCGTTAGCGGCCTCTGCCATGTTCGTGGCCGCTGCCTGCGGCAGTAGCGCCACGGCCACCCCGACCGGGACGGCCACCACCGCCCCCACGGGCACCCCAGCGGCTACGGGCCCGGCGCCTTCACCGTCGGCGTCCCAGTCAGCCCTCGACCAGAAGCTGTTCGCCACCAACTATGCCCCCAAGACCCCCGCCAGCACGGCCGCCAACGGCACCCTGCTGATGGGCGAGTGGCAGGCTGAGGACACCCTTAACCTGTGGTTCTCGACGTCCTACTCGGCGGTCGAGGCGATGCAGCCCGCCATGCGCGGCTTCGTGGCCATCACCTCCGACGGCAAGTACGTGCCCGACCTCGCGACGACCGTCCCGACCGTGGAGAACGGCGCCGTGGTGGTCAACGGCAAGACCTTCGACGTCAAGGTCACCCTCAAGTCCGGCCTCAAGTGGTCGGATGGCACGGACCTGACCATGGACGACTTCGTGGCCACCTGGAAGTGGGCCACCGATCCGGGTCAGACGGGCTGCAACGCGTGCGCCGTCGGCTGGCCGGACATCGGCAGCATCGACGAGTCGACCGACAAGCTGACCGCGACGATCCACTTCAAGGACCTGTACGCGGGCTGGCTCGGCTTCCTGACCAGCGGCCCCTGGCCGGCCAAGTACCTGAACTCGGTGCCGGTGGCGCAGGCCTCGACGCTGTATCCGGTCAGCTCCGCCATCGCCACGGTGCCCATGAATGGGCCCTTCACCATCACCAACGCGTCCAAGACCGAGATCGACTACGCCCCCAACCCCAACTGGGCCGGTGGCGTGAGCACGGCCCATGCGCCGTACCTGGCCGGTCTCAAGTTCATCTTCTACGGCGACAAGAACGGTGAGATCGCCGACTTCCTGGCCGGCAAGCTCGACCTCGCCTTCGATATGACCCAGGCCGACTACCCGGCCGTGGCCGCCGTCTCGCCGTCGATCGGTACGGCGGAGTCCGCGCCTGCCTGGCAGTACGAGCACCTCGACATCAACAACGACCCGACCCACGCGCGCGGCCAGGACCTGTGGGATCCGGCCGTACGCAAGGCGCTGGCCATGGCCGTCAACAAGCAGGACATGATCAGCGTCCTCTTCCCAGGCCAGAGCATCCAGCCGGCCTGCTCGCCCGCTCCGCCAGGCCTCTGGTATGGCGTGGTCGAGACTTGCCCGGCGTATGACCCGACGGCCGCGCAGGCCGCCCTCACGGCGGCCGGCCTGACCCTCGGGGCTTCGGGCAACTTCCAGTACCAGGGCAAGGACCTTGACCTGCAGCTATGCACCACGTCGGGCAACCCGACGCGGCTCACCGAGCTGCAGAAGCTGCAGGGCTACCTGGCCGCTGTCCACGTCAAGAGCCACATCAAGACGGTCGATGCCACCAGCGTGCTCTTCGCCACCTGGGCGAAGACGACGCCGACCACCGATTGCAGCATCTATCGCGGCACCTATGACCTGGCCGACTTCGCGTACGTGATCACCGGTAGCCCGTACAACGACTACTACTACACGTACGCGACCGAGCAGTGGCCGGAGAAGGGTGACCACTCCGGGAGCAACGACACCCGCTTCAGCGATCCGACGATGGACTCCGCCCTGACGACCCTCAAGAGCGCCGTCGACCTGCAAGCGCAGTCCGATGCCGCCAAGGCCGTCCAGGACGCGTACGTCAACGGCACGCCGGAGATCCCGATCTACTACCGCGCCGAAACGACCGGTGTCAGCACCCATATCGGCAACTGGCCAGGCTACAGCCCGGCTGCCTTTGGGCCTGAATGGAACGTCGAGGACTGGTACTACCAGTAGAACGGGAGTAGACCCCACCTAGCCCTGTAAGCGACGCGCTCGGCGCGTCAGGAACAGCGGGCGCGAGTGAGTTCGCGCCCGCTGTTCCACATCCAGTGGCAACGCAAGGCGCCACCGCGCGGCGGGTGTATCGTCATCCGCCGCGGGACGTCCAGGTGACGCGGATCGACAGCAGCAAGGACCAGGCATGACCAAGTACATCCTGCGCCGCGCGATCCAGGCCATCCCGGTCATCTTCGTCATCTCGCTGCTCAGCTTCTGGCTGATGATCCAGGCGCCGGGCGGCCCCGAGGCGGCCTTCAACCAGAACCCGCACATCAGTCACGACCAGGTGCTTGCCTGGCTGAAGCGCTGGTGCCTGGAGCAGAATCCCGACCTCTTCGGGGTGGCCCGGGAGTACCTGGGCTGGATGGGCATCTGGAACTGCGACGCCGGGAGCTTCTTCTCCGCCCAGGGCCTGCCCAACTTCCTGCCCACCTTCCTGGGCGGCGGCACCAACGGCATCCTGCACGGCGACTTCGGACTGTCCATCTTCTATAGCCAGCCGGTCTCCGACATCATCCTCAGCCGGTTGCCCGCGACCCTGATCCTGATGACCACGGCGACCATCATCTGGGTGACCATCGCGATCACGGCCGGCGTCATGGCCGCCGTGCGCCGTTACAGCGCCTTCGACAACACGGTGACACTGGTGAGCTACGTGCTCTATGCGCTGCCCACCTTCTGGCTGGGCCTGATGCTGATCTTCGCCTTCGGCGTCACCTTCCGCATCTTCCCGCCCCAGGGCATCATCGACGCGCGCACCTCGCCCGCACCGTGGGGCACCAACGCCTACTGGGCGGCGCTGGTCAAGAACCCCATCCCCAACCTGCTCGACATCGGGTCGCACCTGGTCCTGCCGGTGATCACGCTGGTCGCTGTCAGCATCGCCGGTGACAGCCGGTTCGTCCGGTCGGCCATGCTCGACTCGCTCAACCAGGACTACGTGCGGACGGCGAAAGCGAAGGGCCTGCCCTCCCGCGCGGTCGTGTACCGCCACGCGTTCCGTAACGCCCTGCTGCCCATCCTGACCAATATCACGCTGGAGATCGCCTTCATCTTCTCCGGCGCAATCGTGACGGAGACGGTGTTCTCGTGGCCGGGCATGGGCCAGCTGTTCTACGAAGGGGTGAACAATCGCGACTACTTCCTGCTGATGGGCATCGTGCTCATCGGCTCGGTGCTGGTCGTGTTCGCCAACCTAGTCGCCGACGTGCTCTACGCCGTGGCCGACCCGCGCATCCGCTACGACTGAGGGAGGGCGCCATGGCGACCACGCCCAAGCTCACGGCCCCGGTGGGACCCGCCCCGGTCTCCGACACGACGCCGCCCGTCGCGGCGGCCG
>JBIOID010000104.1:0-6604 GCA_044449585.1 Candidatus Limnocylindrales bacterium | reverse complement strand
CTTCGGGGCGGAGATGGAGGTCGAGCTGGTCAACGACGGCCCGATGACCATCTGGCTCGACAGCCAGGCTCGGGAGGCGGATCGACTGGGCTGACGCCGCGCAAGGGGCGGAGGGGGCGGGTCAGACGGTCTTGCGCTGGGTCCGGCGGCAGCGGGTGCACACGAGCGCGACGACGGCCGTACCGTGCTGCTCGAGGCGCAACGGCTGGAGGTTGGGCTGGTAGCGACGGTGGGCGCGCACGCGGTTCATGCCGCTCGACTGGGGGTTGAAGCCGCCCATCGAGACCTTGCCGCAGATGGCACAGGAACGAGCCACGGGATCCTCGCAGAAGGGAGACGGAGCGATGGCCGTACGGGAGGGCCGGTCGGCTGCGTACTATAGCACCCGATGTCGCCCGTCCGAGCCTGCGACGGGGAAGGCCTGCTGGCCGCGTTCGAGGAAGCGGTCGCGCACCTCCTGGCCCACGTCGACGAGATCAACGCCCTGAACGTGTTCCCCGTGCCGGACGGCGACACGGGCTCCAACATGGGCGCCACCGTCCGCGCCGCCCTAGACGAGGCGCGCCGGTTGCCGGAGGCCGGGCGCACCCTGCCGGCCGTGGCGGAGGCCCTCAGCTTCGGCGCCCTGATGGGCGCCCGGGGCAATTCGGGGGTCATCCTCAGCCAGATCTTCCGCGGCATGAGCGCCACGGTGGCCGATCGGCCCCGGTTCGACGGGGGCGACTTCGCGCGGGCCCTGGCCAGCGGTACCGAGACGGCCTACGCGGCGGTCGTACGCCCGGTCGAGGGCACCATCCTGACGGTCGTGCGCGAGGCCGCTGTCGGGGCCGGCGAGGCGGCCTCCCGGGGACCCGACACCGAGCGCATCCTGCGCGCGGCGACTGCCTCCGCCGGCAACGCCGTCGCCAACACGCCGGACCTGCTGCCGATCCTCAAGCAGGCCGGCGTGGTCGACGCCGGGGGCCAGGGCCTGTTCCGCCTGCTCGAAGGGGCGCTCGCGGCCACCCATGCACGGCACGGGCGGCACCGCCGCGGACGAGGCGCCCGGGCCGCGGCGCCGGCGACGCGCGGCGACCCGTCCGCTCCGCCCGACGCTCGTCCTGCGCCCGGCGGCGGGGAACCCCCCGCCTTCGGCTTCGAGACCATGTTCCTGCTCCAGGCGCGTGAGGCACCGCTCGACCTGGGCGCCATACGGGCCCATCTCGAGGGCCTCGGCGAGTCGGTCCTGGTGGCCGGCGACGACCGCGCGCTCAAGGTCCACGTCCACAGCGCGCAGCCGGACGAGGTCATCGCGTTCGGGCTGGCCCAGGGCCACGTCAGCCGCGTCACGGTGGAGAACCTCGACGACCAGGCGGCCGAGCAGGCGGGCCTGCGCGAGGCACGCGCTACCATGTTCGCCGGCTCGTCGCCCCTCGCCGCCGGCGGTGCCGAGGCGACCGTGGTGGTGGTCGCGGTGGCCGCCGGGAGCGGCCTTGCTGACGCCTTCCTCAGCCTGGGCGCCGTGGGCATCGTGCGCGGCGGCCAGAGTGCCAACCCGTCGACCGCCGAGCTGCTCGGCGCGATCGCGGCGACGCGCTCGGCGCAGGTCGTCGTGCTGCCCAACAACCCCAATGCGCGCCTGGCGGCCGAGCAGGCCGCGGCGCTGACCGAGGGCCAGCGGGTCGTCGTCGTGCCGACGCGCAACGCGGCCGAGGGCATCGCCGCCCTGATGGCCTTCGACCCCGCACGGGATGCCGCCGCCAACGCCGGCCCGATGCTCGACGCCGCGCGCGCCGTGCAGACCCTGCAGGTGACGCGTGCGGTGCGTGATGCGCATTTCGGGCGCCGGCGGGTGCGGCGCGGCCAGGCGGTGGCGCTCGATCCGGACGACGGCCTGGTGGCCTCCGGCGCCGACCAGATCGCGGTGGTGCTCGAGGCGGTGGCCACGCTGCGACCCGGCTTCGAGCTGGTGACCCTGTACTACGGCGGCGAGACCGACGCCGCCGGTGCGGCCGCCCTGGCCGACACGTTGCGTGACCGCCAGCCCGGGCTGGAGGTGCAGGTCGTGGCGGGTGGCCAGCCCTTCTACGACGTCCTGATCGCGGCCGAATAGGCCGTGCCGCGCAGCAGCGGGACGGCCGCCCGGGCGCCCGTCGGCATGGCCACGCCGCTCGCCCGCAGTGGTCTCGTGCCCCCTGTGATGGCGCGCCGGCTGGCTCGGGCCGGCCTGCACCAGGTGCGTGACCTCTTGTTCCACCTGCCGCGCCGGTACGACGACTTCACGAAACCGCGTTCGTTGCGGTCGCTGCGCGAGGATCCGCCCGCGACCCCTGTCAGCTCGGTCGTGACGATCGTCGATCTGCACACGGACCAGACCTTCCGGCGGCGGGTGGAGAAGACCACGGCGCGCCTGCGCGACGACAGCGGCGAGGGCGAGGCGGTGTGGTTCGGCCGCCGATTCATCGAGCGACGGCTGAAGCGCGGCGACGTGGTCGCGATCTCCGGCCGGGTCGTGGTGCGGGGCTGGCTGCCCCAGTACCAGGGCCCTGACTTCGGCCCCGCTGGCGCGGCCGCCCTGCACGCCGGGCGCATCGTGCCCGTGTATCGCCTGACCGAGGGCATCACCGAGGCTGGCCTCCGGTCGGCCATGCGGCGCGCGCTGGACGCCGTCGGGCCGACGCTGGAGGACTACGTCGACGACGATCTTCGCCGCCTGGCCTCGCTCGGCGAGGAGAGCCTGCTGCCGCCCCTCGGCACGGCCCTCGAACAGGCTCACTACCCGGCCGACTTCGAGGCGCTCGCGGCGGCCGAGCACCGACTGGCCTTCGACGAGCTGCTCGCGCTTCAGATCGGCATGGTCGCCCGGGACCGCCAGCGGCGTGGCATGGCCGGGCCCACCGTGGCGGTCGCCGAGGCGCGCCTGGCCCATGCGGTGGCGGCCGTGGAGGAGGCCCTCACGGCCGGCCTGGCCGAGCGGGGAGGGACGGAACCGGCCCATCTCACGGCCGACCAGCGCGACGCAGTGGCCGCCATCCGGCGCGACCTGGCTGGCCCCCGGCCCATGCTTCGCCTGCTGCAGGGCGATGTCGGCTCGGGCAAGACCGCGGTGGCTGCGCTCGCCCTCGCCTTCGTGGCGGACACCGGGGCCCAGGGGGCCCTCCTCGCCCCGACCGACCTGCTGGCCCGCCAGCACGCGGCCACCCTGCGCACGCTGCTGGCGCCGCTCGGCCACGGCGTGGCGCTGCTGACCGCGGCCCTGCCCGCGAGCGAGCGCCAGGCCACGCTCGCCGCCCTGGCCGCGCCGCCGGTCGGGCCTGGCGCGGACGGCCTGACGACCGGCCGCGTCGTGGTCGGCACGCATGCGCTGCTGTCGAGCGGGACGGTCTTTGCCGACCTGGCCCTGGCCATCGTGGACGAGCAGCATCGGTTCGGGGTCGGGCAGCGCGACGCCCTGGCCGGCAAGGGTCGCACACCCCACGTGCTGCTGATGACCGCGACCCCCATCCCGCGCACGCTCGGCCAGGTCTTCCATGCCGACCTGGACGTCTCGGACCTGCGGGCCGCGCCGGCCGGCCGAAAGCGCGTGCTGACCGGCACGCGGCGCTCCAGCGAGCTGCGGCAGGTGGGCCCCGACCCGGGCGTGGGCACGTGGCCGCTGGTGGTGACCGAAGTCGCCGCCCGGCATCGCGCGTTCGTCATCGTGCCCCTCGTGGAAGAGGTGGAGGGCGCAGGCGCGCGCTCGGTCGACCAGGTCGCCGACGAACTCGGCCCATGGCTCATCGAGGCCGCCCGCGCGGTCGGTCGCCCGGCCGACGAGGCGTCGCCGCGCATCGGGCGCATCCACGGCCAGCTGCCGGCGGCCACGCGTGACGAGACGATGGAGGCGTTCCGCCGGGGCGACCTGGATGTCCTGGTCGGGACGACCGTGCTGGAGGTCGGCGTGGACGTGCCCGAGGCGACCGTGATGGTCATCCTCGACGCTGACCGCTTCGGCCTGGCCCAGCTGCACCAGCTGCGCGGGCGCGTCGGCCGCGGTCCCGACCGGTCCTACTGTGTCCTCGTGAGCGACAGCGACGACCCCGTCGCGCGCGCTCGCCTCCAGGCGCTGGTCGAGACGCACGACGGATTCGTGCTAGCGGAGAAGGACCTCGAGCTGCGTGCGGAGGGCGACCTGCTGGGGCTCGTGCAGAGCGGCCTGCCGCCGCTGCGCATGGCCCGCCTCCAGCGGGACGATGACCGGGCCAGATCGCGCCGGGCACGGGTGCTAGCGGAACAGCTCGTGACGGCCGGCGGCAGCCTGGTCGCGGGGCACGACCGCCTGGCCACCGAGCTGGCCGAGGGCTGGCTCCAGGCGGTCGGCGCAGGCGAGACGCTGGCCGCGGCGGAGGACCGCCCGGCGACGGACGAGGCAGGCCAGGCCATCGATGGCTGAGGCCGGACGGGTCATCGCGGGCACGGCGCGGGGCACCCGCCTGCTGGCACCGGGCCCGGCCACGCGGCCCCTCACCGAGCGGGTCAAGGAGGCGCTCTTCGGCATCCTCGAGGGCGGCGCCCTCGCGCCGTGGCCGGCGCCGTTCCTGGACGGCTTCGCCGGCAGTGGCGCGGCCGGCATCGAGGCGCTCAGCCGCGGCGCCCCGACGGCCGTCCTGGTCGAACGCGACCGGGCGACCTGCCGTGTCATCCAGGCCAACCTGGAACGGGCCGGCCTGGCCGACCGCGGCCGCGTCGTGGCCGCCGATCTGGTGCACTACCTGGAGGAGGCACCGGCCGCGGCCGGTGGCCCGTTCGGCGCCGCCCTGCTCGACCCACCGTACGGCGACGCTACACTCCGCTCGACGCTGGAGCGTCTGGCCGACCCGGCCCGGGGCTGGTTGCGCGAGGAGGTGGTGGTGGTGGCCAAGCACTTCTGGCGCGATGTGCCGCCAGAGACGATCGGCCGGCTGATACGCCGGCGCGAGCGGCGCTTCGGCGAGACGCAGCTCACCTTCTACACGCGGGCCGCCTGATGGCCACGGCCCTCTACCCGGGCAGCTTCGACCCGGTCACCAACGGCCACCTTGACGTCATCGAGCGAGCCGCCCGGGTCTTCGAACGGGTCGTGGTCGGCGTGCTGGTCAACCCGCGCAAGTCGCCCCTCTTCGACGACGCGACCCGCGTGACGGTCCTGCGCGAGGCGATCGCCGCCGCCCTGCCGCCGGCAGCGACGGCGCGCGTCGAGGTGGCCACGTTCGACGGGCTCACGGTCGCGTTCGCCAGCCACGTCGGGGCGGCCTTCGTGGTCCGCGGCCTGCGCGCCATCAGCGACTTCGATTTCGAGCTGCAGCTGGCCCTCACCAACCGCAAGCTGGCGCCGGAGATCGACAGCGTCTTCTTCATGACCGCGCTCGAACATGCTTACCTGAGCTCGACCCTGGTCAAGGAGATCGCCGGCTTCGGCGGCGACGTGAGCGGCATGGTGCCGCCGGCCGTGATGCGGCGGCTGGGCGGGGCGTCGCCCGTCGGCTAGAATGTCCTGTCAGTCCTGCTGAGGAGGCCACCTCCATCGACATCATGTTCCTCGTGGAGCGCCTTAACGCGCTCCTCGAGAACGGGCGCAAGCTGCCGCTCTCCAACAACGTCGTGGTCGATCAGGCGGTCGCGCTCGACCTGGTGGAGCAGCTGCGCCTGGCCGTGCCCGAGGAGGTCAAGCAGGCGCGCCGCATCACCGAGGAGTCGGATCGCATCCTGGAGCGAGCCCAGGAAGAGGCCGACCGCGTCGTCGCGCGCGCCCAGGAGCAGGCGGCGTTCCTGATCGAGGAGCGCGAGCTGACGCGCGCCGCGGAGCAGCGCAGCCAGCAGATCGTGGCCAGCGGCCATGACCAGGCCGATGAGATCCGGCGGGGCGCCGACGAGTACGCCGCCGGGGTGCTCATCCGCCTCGAGGGCGAGGTGGTCAAGGTCCTGCAGAGCATCAAGCACGGCCTCGCCCTGCTGGACGAGCGGGCCCCGGTCGCGCCCGAGAGCCCGAATGGAGCGCACGAGGCCGAGGAAGCCGAAGTGGCGGCCTCGCATGCTCAGCTATAACGTCGCGGGCCTGCTGCGCTCGACGCCCGGCACGGTCCGCACCTACGCCGTCCGGGTGCCGACCCTGGACATCGCGGCCGACCTGCGCGTGGTCGCCCCCGTGGAGGGCGAGGTGCGCCTGTCGCGCACCGGTCGCAGCATCCTCGCCCGCGCCCGTCTGACGACAGCCCTCGAAGAGCACTGCAGCCGCTGCCTGGTGCCGCTCGCGGCACCGGTGGCCGTCGAGGTCGATGAGGAGGCCCTGCCCTCTATCGACCTGTTGACCGGCGCCCCGCTCGACCTGAGTGCCGAACCGGAGGCGCTGCGCCTCGACGACCACCACGAGCTCGACCTCCGCGAGGCCGTCCGGGAGGCCATCTCGCTGGCGGAGCCGATCCGCCCTCTGTGCCGGCCTGATTGCCGCGGCCTGTGTGACGCCTGCGGGGCCGATCTCAACGTCGACCCGACGCATCGGCACGAGGAGTCCGGAGTCGATCCCCGCCTGGCTGCCCTGACGGCCTGGCGACCCCCGTCCGACATCACCCCCTGAACCCGGCCACCAGGAAGGAACCGATCCCATGGG
>JBIOID010000103.1:0-6629 GCA_044449585.1 Candidatus Limnocylindrales bacterium | reverse complement strand
TTGAGGGTGTGGCGGATGCGCGCGCGGGTGAGCGGCTCGCCGAGCAGGCGCAGGAAGGCTTCGCGTTCCAGGTCGAGCAGGTACGCCTCGGAGACCTCCGTGCCCTCGGCGACATCCCCGCCGCCCAGCACCCCGGCCAGCGCCAGCACGACCGTCCGATCATGCGCGCTGAGCTGATGGCCGCTCAGCTGGTTGTAGGTCAGGGCCTCCGCCGCCGCCCGACCGCGGCGACCGACGACCGCGATGGGCGTCGCGACCGGCGGCCCATAGCCGACCGCCGCCAGGGTGGCCGCCACGCGGGTCGCGTCGGGCCATTGGCGATCGGGGTTGGCGCTGACCAGGTCGCCGTCGGCCAGGAAGCCGAGCGTCCGTGCCTCCGCCGCGGACGTCGAGACGCGGGCGAGGGCGATCGTCTCGACGGCGGCCTGGAAGAAGGCGAACCGGTCGGCGTCGGCACCGGCCGCTCGCTCGGCCACGTGTCGGGCCGTGGCGGTCGTGCCGCCGCCGGCCGGGATGAGCCCGACGCCCGTTTCGACCAGGCCGATGTAAGTCTCCGCCAGGGCCTGCCGGCGAGCGGCCGCCAGGCTCATCTCCGCCCCCCCGCCCAGCGTCAGGCCGCGCGGCGCGACGACCACCGGGACAGGCGCATATCGGATGGCCTGCGTCGCGGCCTGGAAGGCGCGGATGCCTCGATCCAGCTCTTCCCAATCGCCCTCCTCGGCCGCCAGCAGCATCAAGGCGAGGTTGGCCCCGGCGGAGAAGTCGCCCGCCAGCGTGCCGATGACCAGGCCGTCGTAGTGGCTCCCCGCGAGGTCCACGGCACGGTGCACCATGGTCAGCGTGTCGGTGCCGATGATGTTGAGCTTGCCGTGCAGCTCGAGGCCCAGGATGCCGTCGCCGCAGGCGATGAGCGAAGCGGCAGGTGTGCTCGGCAGGCCGGCCGCAGCCGCGTCGCGCCGCAGGACCGCGAGGTCCAGCGAGCCGGGCAGTTCCGGCGTCGGGAGCAGCGCGTCGTGGTGCAGGTCCAGCGCGCCGCCCTCGGTGTGGAAGGCGCGGGGACCGGCGAGCGCCCGCTCGACCAGCGCCGGCACGGGCCGACCCTCCGCCTGAAGACGGGCGGCGACCTCCGCCACGCCCAACGCATCCCAGGTCTCGAACGGGCCCAGCTGCCAGCCGAAACCCCAGCGCATGGCCCGATCGATCGAGATGATGTCGTCGGCGATGTCGGCAGCCACATCGACGGCATAGGTCAGGCCATCCGACAGGAGCCGCCAGAGGAAGGTCGAGGCGACATCGTCGCCCGCCGTCAGGCGGCGCAGCCGGCCCCCCAGATCGGGCAGGCCGCGCGCCCCCTCCACGGTCGCCGAGCCGACCCGACGACGCGGGCGATACTGCCCGGTGACCAGGTCCAGCGCGAGCACCTCGCCGTCCTCGCGCCTGAAGAATCCGGCGCCCGACTTCTGGCCCAGCGCGCCACCTCGGAGCAGCTCGCGCATGACCGGCGGCACGCGGAAGTCGTCGCGGCGGGGATCGTCCGGCAGGTCCGCGTAACAGTGATCGGCGACGGCCGCGGCTACGTCCAGCCCGACGAGATCCAGGGTGCGGAAGGTGGCGCTCTTGGGCCGCCCGATGAGCGGCCCGGTCAGCTCGTCCACCTCGTCCACGCCGAGGCCCAGCTCGAGGGCCAGCAGCAGGGCGCGCTGTAAGCCGTACGCGCCCAGGCGATTGGCGATGAAGGCGGGCGTGTCCTTCGCCCGCACCGTCCCCTTGCCCAGGTGCCGCGCCGCGTAGCCTTCCAGCCGCTCGACCACGTCCGGCGCCGTGCCGGCCAGCGGGATCAGCTCCAGGAGTCGCGTGTAGCGCGGCGGATTGAAGAAGTGGGTGCCCAGGAAGACGTGGTGGAACCGCTCGCCACGCCCCGCCGCCAGCGAGATGATGGGGATGCCGCTGGTGTTGCTGCTGATGGCCGGCCAGGCGGTCGCTGATCGTGGCCCGGCCTCTTCGAGGGCGGCCTCCACGCGCGCGAAGAGGGCGCGCTTGGGTTCGAGCTGCTCGACCACCGCCTCCAGGATCCAGTCCACGCCAACGACCACCTGCGGCAGCTCGTCGAAGCCGCCGGGCCGGATCAGCGCCGCGTCCTGCGCTCGATAGGTCGGCGCGGGCCGCAGCTTGAGCACGCGCTCGAGCCCGCCGGCGGCCACCTCGGCATCAAGGTCCAGGAGGCGCACGTGCACGCCCGAGCCCGCCAGCAGGCAGGCGATCTGGCCACCCATCGTGCCCGCCCCGAGCACGACCGCCGAGCGCACACGCGGGATCACCCGTCGGCCTCTGGCGCTTGCGTCGGCCGCAGCCCCTCGAGGAAGAGCGCCGCGAACTGGGCGGCGACCGCCGGCACGCCGAGGGGACCGTCGGGCCGGTACCACTGCGTGAACCAGTTGCAGACGGACAGGATGGCGATGCTGGTCAGGCGCACGTCGGACGTCCGCAACGTGCCCTCGGCCACGCCCGCCTGGATGGTCGTGCGCCACGCCGCCTCGTATGCGTCGCGCTGCACGATCAGCGCGCGTCGGCGCGCGGGTGGCAGCGCGCGCAGCTCGATCTGGAGGAGGGCGAGCTCATCGCCGTACGCCGCGGCGAAGGCCAGATGGGCCTCGATGGCGCGCGCGAGCCGGTCGGGAGGCGGATCCGCGCCCTCCAGGATGGGCCGGACGGCCGCATCGAGACGGGTCAGCGCGCTGCTGACGATGGCCCACAGCAGGTCATCCTTGGCCTCGATGTAGTGGTACAGGCTGCCCCGGTTCATGCCCAGGTCTTCCGCCAGGTCCTGCATCGAGGTGGCGTGATAGCCGCGCTCGCGGAACAGGCGGGTGGCCGCTTCGTGAAGAGCTGCCTCGCGGGGGCGGGTCAGGGTCAATGCTGCATCCCGTGAACCAAACGAACGTTTGGTGGAAGGTACGGGTTGGAATGAGCGGCGTCAAGGTGTAGACTATGGAGGTCGCCGCCGAAGTGGCTGGCGAGCGCCTGCTGGTCGACCCCCTTCTCGGATGGACCGCGCATCGGGCTACCACATTCGAGAAGACGAAAGGGTCATCATGGCCACCGGTACCATCAAGAAGGTCGTTTCCGACCGCGGATTCGGTTTCATCACCGCCGAGGACGGCAAGGACTACTTCTTCCATCGCAACGAGCTCCAGGCACCGCTCGACTTCGACCGCCTCAACGGCGGCGAGCGCGTCGCCTTCGAGGTCCAGTCGAGCCCCAAGGGCCCGCGTGCCGCTCAGGTGCGCGCCGCCTAGGTCGCTCCCCATGGGCCGGCAACGGCCCCGCGTCGAAGCCCCCGGTCAGCCGGGGGCTTTTTCGTGCCCGGTCACCGACCGTGAGCAGCGAAGCAGGCCAGGTCACGCGGTTCGCGTTGATGGTCCGGCTCCTGGGCCACGTGCGGCTCGGCGGCTCGGGGGCTCGGCGGCTCGGCGGCTCGGGCGGCTCGGGGGCCGCCGAGGATCGCGGCAGCGTCGCCGGCTCCCGGGCCGTATAGAGCCCCCGACCAACGCGGGTGGCCTCACCACCGGCGCGGCAGTCGAGAGGGCATGTTGTTGTTGTTGTTCATGCGCCCCTGGACTCTGAAGCGAGGACCCTTCGCACGGCGTTGTTGCTGATGCTCGCAGCGAATACGCCGATGCTCGGACGACGACCACCGGCCTCTGGGACGTCGCCTCGGAGTCTCCTGGTGGCTATCCGACAACCACATCCGGTGAGCGGCCAGGTGCCAGCCGTACTGCGCCCCGCGGCGAGCGGCCAGGCGCGAGCGCGCAGCGGCCCGCCGTGTTCGCCCGGCCCTATCGCGTGTGGGCGGCGAAGAAGTCCCAGATGACCCGGGTCGCGTCGATCGTCTGGCTGGTGCGGCCGAACATGAAGCGCGGCAGCTGCGGTCGGCTGCCCGGCCAGGTGTGGCCCGCCCCATCGATGCGGTAGAAGACGACGTCCGACGCGGGTGTCGGTCCGCGCCAGGTCCTGACCGTCGTGTCGGGCGGGATCCGGGTGACGGTCGGCTCGGCCGAGTCACCGTTCGCGGCGACCCAGAAGCGCGCCCACGCATCCACGCCGATGCTGGGCCCGATCGAGCCACGCCCCATGAGAAGAGCACGAGCGACCGGGCCCCTCCGCCGACCGCCCTCGTAGGGCGCCAGATGGTCGGAGGCGCCGTGGATCTGGAGGATAGGTACCGGGCGAGTCGGCCGGCAGTCGACCCCCAGGACGTGGGCGGCGGTGCCCGCGACCTGCGCGACCGCCGCGAACCGGTCGGCCCGGGCACAGGCAAGGCGGCCCGCCATCGCTGCGCCGTTGGACATGCCGAAGACGTACACCCGGCGCGGGTCGATCGGCGAGCGGGCCGTCGCATCGTCGATGACGGCCATGAGGTAGCCCACGTCGTCCGGCCGGCCACGCCGGTCGGTGTCGGGAAGGCGGCCGTCGTTCCACACGCCATCGATCGCATCGGGCACGGCCAGCACGAAGCCCGTAGGTCCGGCGAGGGCGCTGAAGCCCGCCATGCGGTCGAACCACCGTCCCCCACCACCGCGACCATGCAGCTGGAGCACGAGCGGACAAGGGGCCGGCGATCCGCCGGATGGGATGTGGAGGCGGTACGGCCCGTGGTGACCCTGGAACGTCAGGCTGACGACGTGGACCCCCGGAGGCATCGTCGCTGACTGCACGTGCTGAGCGTAGCGTGCTGCCACGCCGGGGCCTGGCGGGTGCGGGCGGCAGCGTCCAGCGAACAGTTCCGGCTCCGCCGTTGTTGCCTATCCACGGCCGGACTCTTAGGCGACCGATCCGCCTCCGCCGTTGTTGCTCATCCTCCTGGCGGATACGCCCACGCTCGGGCGACGATGAAGGCGTCCCGAGTCGTTGGTTACGAGTCCGCTGCTGAATGACCGACAACGGACGAGTCGCCGCAGCCGCGGTACTCCCGTCGACGCTATGGCACTCCCGCAAGCGCCACGCGACCGGCTGAGCCCTCGCCGGTCGCGACATCCGCCCGTGTGGCTGCGCTGGCTCGCGGCACCACTCGTGGTGATCCTCACATCGGGCGCGATGTCAGACACCCTGCCGGTCCGTGTCGAGCTCGAGGCAAGCCGCCGCGCGTTCGACGCCATGTCGTGTGCGGGCTTGATCTGGTGCTCGGGCTTCGCCTACAGCCCCAAGGGGCCGCGGGTCCCGAAACGCGGGAGCTGCTGGAAGGCGTGACCGCGTGCTGGCACGCGGACGGCCCCTGGCACATGTGGTCTTTGCGTGACACCTGAGCCGGGGTCAGCATGGGCTTACGCTCGCAGGATCGGTCGGGTCAGGCAGGTCGGCCCGCCACCACCGTTGCGGCCGATCTCCGCGGCCTCGAACGGATGGACTTCGCAGCCGGCCGCCTCGAGGGCGCGGCGGGTGTGCGGGTTTCCGTCCGCCACCACGACCACTCCGGGTCGGATCGCCAGAACGTTGGACCCGAGGGTCGCGAACTCCACGTCCGGCACTGCGATGCGTCGGATCCGCAGCTCCTCGAGCAGTTCCCAGAGGCCGACGGGCAGGAGCGGTTCGTACACCACGGCAAGGTCGTCGGCGATCGGCGAGATGACCGACAGGAGGTGGAGGAGCTCGCCGGGCCCATGCCAGTAGGGCAGGTCGAAGATGCGGGCATCGCCCCCACCGGCCGTGGCGATTGCCGCCAGCTGCCGCGACCCGGCATCGTTGGTGCGCAGGCCGCGGCCTATACACAGCAGGTCCGGCCGCAGCCAGAACGTATCGCCACCGTCGACCGTGCCTGGCGCCTCGATCCTGCCGAGGGTCGGGATGCCATGGTCGGTCATCCAGGTGGCGAGGACCGGCGTCTCCACCCGTCGGCTGGCCCGGCCGCTGCGAAGCGCGATGGCGCCGTGGTCGGCCACCAGCAGCGGGTCGAACGTGTAGACGTCGTCCGCGCTATCGGACTCGACGCCCAATGACTCCACCTCTACCCCCAGCGCCGTCAGCAGTTCCACCAGGCGGTCATGCTCTCGCTGCGCCCGCGGCAGGTCCACCGGATGCAGGAAGCCGAGCGCCGGGTCCTCGAACGCCCGCCCGAACGCCGCCCCGGGCCGCTTGACGAGCGCCCGGCGGAGCGGCGCCACCATGCTCTGCGCGCCGAACATCCCTGGATGGATCAATCGACGGGCCTGGCTGCCCCTGCGACCGCGGCGTGGCCGCCAGCGGTCGGTTGTTGCTTATGCGGCAGCGGACTGGCAACCGACGCACGCGGGGCGGCCCGTCGTCGGATGAGCGTGGCCGTATGCGCCCTGAGACTACGCAACAACACGGCACCACCGATCCGTTGCTTAAGAGTCCGCTGGAGCATAGACAACTACGGCCTGCGAGAACGGCCTGCGAGAACGGGCGGCGCCGCGATGGCCGGCGCTGCGATGGCCGGCGCGCCACGAGCCCGGCGCGCCAGGAGGCCAGCGCAGCCGGCCCCGCGGCTACAGTTCGCGGCTCCGGAAGCTCCACCAGCCGATGGCCAGCACGATCACAGTCCAGGCGCCGCACCAGACCAGGAACGCCGGCGCGACCGGCTGGGTCGCGGCGAAGGGGAAGATGGCGGCCAC
>JBIOID010000102.1:0-6676 GCA_044449585.1 Candidatus Limnocylindrales bacterium | reverse complement strand
GGCCTTTAGTGGCCCATCGGTCTGCCGGCCGACCGGCAGCGCTCCGGTTCTCGCGCGCTAGGCTCCCGGCCTCAGGGCGGCGGCGAGCAAGGCCTTCTGGGCGTGGAGGCGGTTCTCGGCCTGGTCGAAGGCGAGGCTGCGCGGGCCGTCGATGACGTCGTCGGTGACCTCCTCGCCGCGATGGGCGGGCAGGCAGTGCAGGAAGACGGCATCGGGACTAGCGAGGGCCATCAGGCCCGCGTCCACGCGGTAGTTGGCGAAGGCCCGTCGTCGGGCGACGGCCTGGTCCTCGCTGCCCATCGAGACCCACGTGTCGGTGTAGACGGCATCGGCGCCCGCCACGGCTGTGCGTGGGTCGTGCGTCATCAGCACGTGGGCGCCGGAGGCCTGGCCGGTCAGACGGGCCTCGGCCATGATCGCGAGGTCGGGTCCGTAGCCGGGTGGGCAGGCGAGGCGCAGGTGCACGCCGAGGGCCGCGCAGGCCAGGGCCAGCGAGTGGAAGACGTTGTTGCCCTCGCCCACGAAGGCCAGGGTCAGCCCCTCGAGCCGCCCGAACCGCTCCTTGAGCGTCAGGAGGTCGGCCAGCGCCTGGCATGGGTGCTCGCGGTCGCTCAGGGCGTTGATCACCGGCACGGTCATCGCCGCCGCCAGCTCATCGAGCGTGGCCTGCGCGAAGGTGCGTGCCACGAGCGCGTCCACCCAGCGATCGAGCGTACGGGCGATGTCGTCGGCGCTCTCGCGCCGGCCCAGGCCCACATCGGCGTCCGACAGGTAGATCGACCGTCCCCCCAGCTGCTGCGCCGCCAACTCGAACGAGACCCGAGTACGAAGACTGGGCTTCTGGAAGAGCAGCGCCACCGCCCGGCCGGCCAGCGGCTGGTCGCGATGGGCATGCCGCTCGACCCATTCGGCCTTCAGCGCGGCGGCCGACTCCAGCAGCCCGGCCAGCTCGGCGGGGCTCAGGTCGGCGATGCCCAGGAGATCGCGACCACGGAGGTCGGCCGGGGCGGCGGCCGCCGCTGCCGCCGCGACGGCGGAGGAGCTCACGCCACGGTCGCCGCGCCGTCCACCACCGTCGTGGGCAGGTCGGCCAGCAGCGGTTCGGTCCACGCCCAGGCTGCGCCGTGGTGCGTGCCGATCGCCCCGTGCCGGGCGGCCTCGGTCCGCAGCGGCAGCCCGAAGATCTCGATGAAGCCGACGGCTGCGGCGTGATCGAACGCGTCACCCGCGTCATATGTCGCCAGGCGCTTCTCGTACAGCGACAGCGGCGAGCGACGGCCCACGAGGACGGCCGACCCGTGGTCCAGTCGCAGGCGCACCTCGCCCGAGACGACGCGCTGGCTGGAGGCGACGTAGCCCCGCAGGTCCCGGTGCAGCGCGCTGAACCACAGCCCGTCGTAGGTGAGCCGGGCGAGCTCGTCGGACACGAGCCGCCCGAAGCGCAGCGTGTCCTTGGTCAGGCACAGGCCCTCCAGGGCGCGGTGGGCCGTGTGCAGGATGGTGGCCGCCGGCGCCTCGTAGATCTCGCGGCTCTTGATGCCCACCAGGCGGTCCTCGACGTGGTCGATGCGCCCGACACCGTGGGTCCCGCCCAGGCGGCTGAGCTGCTCGACCAGCTCGACCGGCCCGGTGGGGGCCCCGTCGAGCTCCACCGGCAGGCCGCCCTCGAAGCCCAGCGTGACCTCCACCGGCGGCCGCGCGGCGGCCGGGTCGACGGTCCACTCGAAGACATCGGCCGGCGGCGCGACCCATGGGTCCTCCAGCACCCCGGTCTCGATCGAGCGGCCCCACAGGTTCACGTCGATGGAGTAGGGCGAGGCCTTGGTGATGGGTACCTCGATGCCGCGCGCGGCCGCGTAGTCGATCTCCTCCTCGCGTGAGAGGCCCATCCCGACACGCATCGGTGCGACCACCTGGAGGCCCGGGTCGAGAGCGTGGACGGCGACATCGAAGCGCACCTGATCGTTGCCCTTGCCGGTACAGCCGTGGGCCACGGCGTCGGCGCTCTCGCGAGCCGCGACCTCGACCAGCAGCTGCGCGATGAGCGGGCGCGCGAGGGCCGTCGCCAGCGGGTAGGCGCCCTGGTAGAGGGCGTCGGCCTGGAGGTGCGGCCACACGAACGAGCGCACGAAGCGCTCCCGCGCATCCACCACGTAGGCGCGTGAGGCGCCGGCCGACATGGCTCGTCCCTCGACGCCCGGCCGGAGCGAGCCGCCCCCCAGGTCGACCGTCAGGGTGATCACCTCGACGTCGAACTGCTCGCGCAGCCAGGCGACGGCGACCGACGTGTCCAGGCCGCCCGAATAGGCGAGCACGACCTTCTTCATGGGTGCGTCTCCGGCTGGTGCGTGCCGCTCAGGACGGTCGCGCGATCGATCGTGGGCAGGCCCTGGATGGCCCGGAAGCGGGCCAGCCAGCGCTCGAGGCGCGCCTCGTCGGCGAACAGGACGAGGACCGTGTTGTCGCCGGCGAGCGTGCCCTCCTGGTCGGCCATGCCGCCTTCGTCGATGGCCTGGGCGATGACGTTGGCCGTGCCCGGGGCGCCGTTCAGGACCAGGATCAGGCCGCTCCGCCCGACCGTCACGGGGATGTCGGCCAGGATCCGGCGCAGTCGATCCTCCGAGGACTGGGTGCGCGGCGTCGGTGCCAGGTCCTCCGGGGCCAGGTAGACGTGGCGGCCGCCGCGCGCGACCTTGACGAGGCCCAGGTCCGTGATGTCCCGACTGACCGTCGCCTGGGTGGCCCGGATGCCCCGTGCCGCCAGCTCGCGGACGAGCTGCTCCTGGCTGCTCACCGGCACTCTCGCGATGACCTCGCGGATGGCCCGCTGGCGGACGTCGCGACCGATCGTCGCCGTGCTCATGCCGCCACTGCCCGGCCGGTCGTGACCCGCGTCCCGAACGTCCGATCCTCCACCGCCCGACGGAGCGCCCCGGGCACCGATCCGTCGGCGATGACCGCCTCCGCATCGGGCGAGGTGAGGGCCCCGAGGGCGGCGCGCACCTTGGGCACCATGCCGCCGGCGATCGTACCGTCACCGATGAGCGCCTCGGCCTCCTCGGGCGAGATCGTCGCGAGGCGCTTGCCGTCGGGGCCGCGCACCCCGTCGACATCGGTCAGCAGCACGAACTGGCGCGCGCCCAGGTCGGCGGCGATGCCGGCCGCGGCGTCGTCGGCGTTGACGTTGCACACGAGGCCCTGCTCGTCACGGGCGAGCGGTGCGATGACCGGCACCTGGCCGGCCACCAGCAGGGCGTCGAGCAGGTCGCGCCGCACGCCGACGATGTGCGCCACCAGGCCCAGCTCCGGGATGCGCTGGCCGATGAGCAGGCCGCCGTCCACGCCGGACAGGCCGACCGCGTCGACCCCCAGGTCGCGCAGCGCGGCCACCAGCTCGCTGTTGACCACGCCCCGCAGGACCGCCGCCGCGACCTCCAACGCGGCCGGGTCGGTGACCCGCAGGCCGCCCTCGAAGCGTGTCGTGACGCCAAGCCGTTCCAGCCAGTCGGTCATGCGCCGGCCCCCGCCGTGCACGATGACCACCGGCCGGTGGCGAGCCAGGAGAGCCACGTCCTCGAGCATGGGACGCTGCTCGGCCAGCGTCGTGCCGCCCAGCTTCATGACCAGGATCTCGCTCATGGTCGGCCATGCCTCATGTCGTGTACTCCGCGTTCTCGCGCACGTAAGCCTCGGTCAGATCGCAGCCGAACGCCTCGCCGGTGCCTCCACCGAGGCCCAGGTCCAGCCGGATGAGCAGCTCCGCGGCATCCATGGCGGCGCGGGCAGCCGATCGATCAAAGGCCAGGGGGCCGCCGGTGCGGCCATCGAAGACGGCGTAGCCGGCGATCGCGATGCGCAGGCGGTCGGGGTCGAGGGCCACCTGGCCGCCCGCTCGGACGGCCGCGATGGCCGGCGCGAGGCCGGCGTTCTGCAACAGCACGGCGGCCGGCAGCGCGGCGTTCCCGGCCGCCCCGGCCACGCGACCCCAGTTGGGGTCGCCGCCGTGCGCCGCGGCCGTGACCAGGCTGCTGGCGACCACCGCGCGCGCCCCCGCCCGGGCGTCCAGGTCGTCCGCGGCGCCGGAAACCTGGCAGGTGATGAGCGTGCCCGCGCCCTCGCCATCGGCCGCCTGCTGGCGCGCCAGGTCGCGGGCCACGGCGGCCACGGCATCGCCCAGCGCGTCGGCGGCCGCCGTACCGGGCACGACCGCGACGGCGCCGGCGGCACCCGAGGCGAGCAGGAAGACGGTGTCGTTGGTGCTCGTATCCCCGTCGACGGTCAGCTGATTCCACGACCGGGTCGCGGCCGACCGGAGCATGCCCTCGAGCACGACCGGCTCGACGCTCGCGTCGGTCATCAGGACGGCCAGCATGGTGGCCATGCCCGGGTGGATCATGCCGACACCCTTGGCCACACCCGAGACGCGAACGGTGACGGTCGGTCCGTCCGCACCCGGCAGCTCGATGGTGGTGGTCGCGACCTTGGTCGTGGTGTCGGTCGTGCGCAGCGCCTGGCCGGCGGCCCGCAGCGCCTCCGGGTCGCTGCCCAGGGTGGGGATCAGCCGTGCCAGCCCATCGACCACCCTGGTCACGGGCAGGCGCTGACCGATGATGCCGGTGGAGAGGGTCAGGATGTGCTCGGGTGGGGCCCCGATGGCCCCGGCGAGGGCGGACGCGATGGCCTGCTGGTCGGCGTCGCCAGCGGCGCCCGTGGCGGCGTTGGCGCTGCCGCTCGTGCTCACGACCGCCTGCGCCCAGCCGCGTCGGCCGTCACCCTCCGGGGCGGTCGCCTTCAGGTGCGCCTGGGAGAGGCGCACGGGCGCGGCGGCCATGCGGTTGCGCGTGAAGAGGGCCGCGGCCGCGGCGGGCGGCCTGAGTTGCAGCCCTCCCAGCACGCCGCCGCCCTGCGGTGCGCCGATCGTGCCCACCACGACGACGGCTAGGTCGGGGCGGCCACTGGCTTTGATGCCGGCGCTCAGCCCGCCGGCCAGGAAGCCGGCCGGCAGCACGGGCGTGCGTGCGACCGTCGGCAGCGCGGTCGGCAACGGGCCGACCAGGTCGTCGACGGCCGATCGCGCGTCGGCCGCGAGATCCGGCGTCGTCGGCCCGGCGGTCGTCATGGCGCCACCGGCAGGGCGGTCAGGCCCGTCCGCTCGTCAAGCCCGAACACGATGTTGAAGGCCTGGACGCCCTGGCTGGCGGCGCCCTTGGCCAGGTTGTCGATGACGGCGATGACAAGGACCCGTCCGGTGCGCGGGATCCAGCGCACGTTGATGCGCGCCTCGTTGCTGGCCAGCACGTGCTTGGTGGCCGGAGCGTCCGCGACGACCGAGACGAACGGCTCGTCGGCGTAGGCCTCGGCGTACAGCTCGTCGAGGGTGCCCTGGTCGACCGGGTGGGTGGGCCGGACGTGGCAAGTGGCCAGGATGCCGCGCGTCATGGGCATGAGGTGTGGCACGAAGGTGAGCGGTGCCAGCGCCGCGTGGCCCGCCCCGATGGACGCCGCCGTGAGCTCCTGCTCCATCTCCGCGGTGTGGCGATGGCCGTCGAGGCCGTAGGCCCGCACGCTCTCGTTGACCTCGGCGAACGTCATCTCGGGCCGCGGCTCCCGCCCAGCACCGGAAACGCCGCTCTTGGCGTCCACCACCACGTCGTCGAGGAGGCCCGCCCGGGCCAGCGGCGCGAGGGCCAGGATCGCCGCCGTGGGGTAGCAGCCGGGGGCGGCGACGATCGGGCCGACGGTGTCGCCCGCGGCCGCCAGCTCGGCTCGATGGAGCTCCGGCAGGCCGTACACGGCCGACGCGAGGAGATCCGGCGCGGGATGCGCCAGGTGGTACCAGCGGGGATAGTCGGCCGGATCGTGCAGCCGGAAGTCGGCACCCAGGTCGATCACGGCCCGCCCGCTGGCCACGAGATCGGGCACGATCACGGCCGCCTGCCCGTGGGGCAGGGCCAGGAACACGGCGTCGGCCTCGGGCAGGTCGTCATCGACGTGCAGGGCCGTGCCGGCCAGATGCGGCTGCGAGCGGGCGATCGGCTCGCGGTCGCGGTCGCGGCCCACAAGGCCTACGATGGTCACCGCTGGGTGGCCGGCCAGCCAGCGCACCAGCTCGCCGCCGGCATATCCGGTGGCGCCGATGACGGCCACGCGGATCGAGCCGCGAGCCGCGATCTGGCGGGGCGTGGCGGTGAGCGGCACGACGGGCCGGGCAAGTGAGGTCGGAGCCATCTCGGATGCATGAATATACACACTCGCGGTATGCTCATGCAAGACCTGACCTGGCCCACCGCAGGAGATCGTGATGGCCACTGCCACGCCCGCCGCCGCCTCGAAGACCGGCGCCGCCCTGTCACCGGTCCTGGGCCGCTACTTCGAGCGCACCTGGGTCCGCGGCCAGGGCCACCATCTCTGGGACGCCGACGGCAAGCGCTACCTCGATCTCGCCTGCGGCATCGCCACGACGGGCCTCGGCCACGCCCATCCGGCCGTGAACGCGGCCATCCACGCCCAGGTCGACCAGCTCATCCATGTCTCGAGCGGGCTGGGGTACGTGCCCGCGGTCGACCGCCTGGCGGAGCGGTTGGCGGCCACGCTGCCGGCGCCGCTCGACACGGTCTTCCTGGGCAACTCGGGGGCGGAGGCCATCGAGGCGGCCATGAAGCTGACGCGGCGGGTC